>JAGRMS010000200.1:0-1653 GCA_020441135.1 Pseudooceanicola sp. | reverse complement strand
AGTCGCCCATCGGGTTGCCCTGGAGAAAGTCGCCATTGTCGAGCAGGATCGAGTTGGTGGCCTCGGCGCGGATCGCCCGGACGATGGAGGCGGCGCGCGAGAGGCCGACGGTATCGACGGGCTTGTCGGCGTAGTAGTCGTAGGGGAAGACGTGGACGTGCAGGTCCGTGGTTTCCATCAGGCGCAGGTGCGCCTGGTTGGCGGCGGCGCGGACCGAGAAGGGGTGCAGCGCGATGAGGCTGGCGCCCGAGGCGAGGAAGCTGCGGCGGTTGAGGATGAGCGGCATGGTGGTCCCCCTGTGATTGGCATGGCCAGAGGGTAGCACGGGCGCGTGACAGCGGTGCGAAATTTGTCGTTGCCTTGGCGGCAAGGTGCCGAGGTCAGGTGACGAGTCCGGTTTCGCGTAACAGGCCGCGGCGCTTGGCCTCGTAGTAGTAGCCGCTGGCATACCAGCGCACGGCGGCGTCCTGGCTGCCGTCCGAGACGAGCCAGGCACCGCGCAGATACCTGACCGCGTATTTCAGGTTGGTTTCGGCGTCGAGCAAGTCGTTCGGCTGGCCGCGGAAGCCCATGCTGCGGGCGGTGGCGGGAAGGATCTGCATCAGCCCGTAGTAGGGGCGGTTGATCGCGTCCGGGCGATGGCGGCTTTCGCGGATCGCCACGCGATGAACCAGCGAGCGCGGCACCTGGTAGTGGTCCGCGTATTTGTTGATGAGCTGGCGCAGCTGCGGCGTCTCGTTGGGGTAGAGCGGCGGCTCGTCCGGCTCCGCGCGGGCGCATCCGGCTCCGGGGGCGGTGACAAGGCTCAGGGCGGCGAGGGCGAGCAGTTGGCGGCGGGTCAGCATCCGGGACACCGGTGTTGTTGCGACAGGAATCCCTTGTATCGGGGAATTCTCATGCGGCAATCGTCGGCTGCGCCGATGCGCGGGTGCTTGCCGATATGCCGATAGAAAAAGCCGCGCCCCGAGGCGCGGCTTTTCCCGTGACTTGCGAAAGCGATCAGCCGTCGATGCGCGGCTGGTCGTCGTCGTCGGCAGCGCCGCCGATGTCGTCGAAGAGTTCGGCGATCTCGAAATCGGCAGCGGCCTGTTCCTCGGCGGCCTGTTCCTGGATCGACTTGCCGGCGGCCTGCAGCTCGGCCTCTTCGTTCGAACGGGCGACGTTCAGGGTGATGGTGATCTGGACCTCGGGGTGCAGCGACACCGAGACGCTGTGCAGGCCAAGTTCCTTGATCGGCCGCGGAATCTCGACCTGTTTGCGCGAGATGGTGAAGCCGGCCTCGGTCGCCGCGTCGGCGGCGTCACGGGGCGTGACGGAGCCGTAGAGCGCGCCGCCGTCGGAGGCCTGGCGAATCACGACGAACTTCTGGCCGTCGAGCCGCGCCCCCATTGCCTCGGCTTCCTTGCGGGTTTCGAGGTTGTTGGCTTCGAGCTGCGCCTTGCGGGCCTCGAAGCTCTTGATGTTGGCGTCGGAGGCGGTCAGCGCCTTGCCCTGGCGAAGCAGGTAGTTGCGGGCAAAGCCGGGGCGCACCTCGACCACGTCGCCCATCTGGCCCAGCTTGGCCACACGTTCGAGAAGGATCACTTGCATGTCGGGTTCTCCTTACTTCACGGCGTAGGGCAGCAGCGCCAGGAAACGGGCGCGCTTGATGGC
>JAGRMS010000199.1:498-7680 GCA_020441135.1 Pseudooceanicola sp. | reverse complement strand
CCGACGATGTGGACGATGCCCTGCCGCACGTCGCTGACCGGGTAATAGTGGATGCCGAAGTCCTTGGCGTTCTTGTCCAGCGCCTCGACCTGGATGCGGCTTTCTTCCGTCATCTGCGCCGGGTTCTCGCGGCCCATGGTCGTCGGCACGTTGTGGTCGGGCACCGCGATGGTCTTGTCGGGGCTGCGCACCTTGCGGCCCGACATGCGCAGGCCCTCGAAGGCTTGCGGGCTGGTGACTTCATGCACCAGGTGGCGGTCGATGTAGAGCAGGCAGGTGCCATCCTCGGCCTCGTGGGCCACGTGGGCATCCCATATCTTGTCGTAGAGCGTCTTGGCGGACATCGGTTCTTTCCTCGAATGTCGGGCTGTCGGAAGGTCGGCAATAGCCGGTCGGCGGTCCCGCCAGGGACCGGGCGCTGCGTCAGGCGCGCGCCAGGATGGCGCGGGTCGCGCCATAAAAGCGCCAGGGCAGGCGCGAATGGTCGGCAATGTCGAATACACGGCTCATGACAAGGCCAGATACGCCTGTCCCGCGTTTCGATCAAGAGGCGGCAAAGGACCGCCGGATCGGTCGTCCGTGTTTGTCCGGCTTTGTCACTCCGTCCAGGGCGGGCCGAACGGCCTGTACCATTCCATTGGCAGACCCAGAAGGCATCCCGCTTCGTCGGGGTTCTCGGCCAGCCCGAAGGTCTGTCGAGGCACACCCCATGCGTTGCCCACGATCATGCGCGCCGCCCCCTGCCCGAGCGTTCCGGGTTTCGCAATGAAGACGGTGCGAAAGACGCGGTCCCCACCCGCATCCGTCGCCTGGATCGTTCGCTCGACCGACATTACGAAGGCCCGTGCGCGCGACGCCATCAGGGGCGAGACCTCGATCCGCCGCGAGTCGACCAGCAAACGCCAGTGCCCCTCGCGCAGCAGCAATTCCAGGCGCGAGGCGAAGAACTCTGCCAAGTCCTCGACCGACGGATGTGTCCCATGATCGCACAGAATCAGGCCAAGGTGCGCATCGGACGTGATCTGCAAGCGCGTGCCTCCCTTGGCGCCGGACATACCACGTCACGCATGTTTCGCCCACCCCGCCTTGCCCGACACCCCCATCCCGTGCATCCTGCGCCAAAGACAGGAGGCGCATGGACCAGATCCTTGACCTGACGACCATCTGGACTTTCCTGGCCGATGCCTGGTCGCTGCTCAGCACCCAGGTCCGGCTGTTCCTGCTGCCGGGATGGAAGCAATACCAGCTTGCCATCGTGATCGGGCTGATCTTCGTCGCCTGGGCCCTGCGCTGGCTTCTGGAGCCCCGCGTCGACGCCTGGGCGCGCACCCGCGAAGGCTGGGCCAAGTGGCGCCTGCGCCTGCTGATCCAGCTGCGCCAGCGCCTCGGGCTGGTCTGTTATGCCGTCCTCGCCTGGATCGTCTACGGCGTCATGCAGCAGGCCACCTGGCCCTCGCGCAGCTACCTGGTCGGCGTCGCCGCCACCATCGTCACCGTCTGGCTGCTGGTCGGCCTGCTGGGGCGGATGGTGCGCAACCCGACGCTGCGCCGCATCGTCACCTGGGGCCTCTGGATCTATGGCACCCTGGTCGCACTGGGTCTCAGCGACGACGTCGGCCGGATCCTCGACGATGCCGCGATCCACGTCGGCGACGTCAGCCTGTCGCTGCTCACGATCCTCCAGGCCGGCGTGCTGGTCATCGTCCTGATGGCCCTCGCCCGCCTCGCCACCGCCAGCGCGGGCCGCGCCTTCAGCCGCAACCAGGACATCTCGCCCTCGATGGCCGTGCTCGCCACCAAGGCCGTTCAGGTGCTGGTCTACGGCACCGTCTTCCTGCTCGCGATCCGCGCGCTGGGGGTCGACCTCACCGGCTTCGCCGTCCTCTCGGGCGCCATCGGCGTCGGCATCGGCTTCGGCCTGCAAAAGGTCGTCTCGAACCTCGTCAGCGGCATCATCATCCTGCTCGACAAGNNGACAAGTCGATCAAGCCGGGCGACGTGATCTCGCTCGGCGACACCTTCGGCTGGATCGGCTCGCTGGGGGCCCGCTATGTCTCGGTCGTCACCCGCGACGGCAGGGAATACCTGATCCCGAACGAGGATCTGATCACCAACCAGGTGGTCAACTGGTCCTATTCCGATGCCTACGTCCGGCTCGACCTGTTCTTCGGCACCTCCTACGACGACGATCCCCACGCCGTGCGCAAGATCGCCGTCGAGGCCGCCGAGACCGTGGGCCGCGTGTTGTCGCACCCCGCGCGCCCCGTCTGCCACATCACCGGCTTCGGCGACAGCAGCGTCGATTACGTCCTGCGCTTCTGGATCGCCGACCCGGCGGGCGGGCTGACCAACATCAAGGGACAGGTCAACCTGGCGCTCTGGGACGCCTTCAAGGCCAACGGCATCTCGATCCCCTTCCCCCAGCGCGAGGTGCGCGTTCTGGACGGATCGACGCTGGAAACCACCGCGAAAACGCCCGATTGACGGCAGCGTGATCCCGGAACCGAATCCGCGCCCGACCGTTTCATTGAAATGACACGGAAGACTTGTTACCTTTGGGCCATGCCCGGCGCCGCGGGCACCTCACCCGGCGCATCCAAAGGAGGACGACACTCTGACACTCAACACCCTGGCGGCACCCGCCGCCGACCACCGGGCCGCCTACATGATGCCCGACAGCGCGCCTGACAGCGAAACGCTTCTCGCCCGCATCCTCGCTTCCCTCGATGACGACAAGGCCGAAGACGTCGTGCAGATCGACCTGCGCGGCAAGACGTCCATCGGCGATTACATGGTGATCGCCTCGGGCCGGTCGACAAGGCAGGTCGCCGCGATGGCACAGAACATGACCGACCGGCTCAAGGCCGACTTCGGCCTGATCACCCGGGTCGAAGGCAAGGAGATCGGCGACTGGGTTCTGATCGACGCCGACGACGTCATCGTGCATATCTTCCGCCCGGAAGTGCGCGAATTCTACCAGCTGGAAAAGATGTGGATGCCCAAGGCGCCCGGCGCCTGACCACGCTTCGACGGCTGACATACGGGGACTTTCATGCGCGTCACGCTCTGCGCGGTCGGCCGGTTGCGCGCCGGTCCCGAAAAGACCCTGATCGACGACTACCTGCAGCGGTTCGACCGCACCGGCCGCCCGCTTGGCCTTGGCCCGGCAACGGTGGCCGAGGTCGATGACCGCAAGGGCGGCGGCATGGCGGGCGAGGCCGCGCTTCTGCGCCGCGCCGCGCCTTCCGGCGCGCTGGTCTGCGTGCTCGACGAGCGCGGCAAGACCCTGTCCTCGCCGAAATTCGCCGGGACGCTGGCCGACTGGCGCGACACGGGCCGCCAGGACGTCGCCTTCCTGATCGGCGGGGCCGACGGGCTGGACCCCTCCCTGCGCGATGCCGCCGACTTTGCCCTGTCCTTCGGCGCGATGGTCTGGCCGCACATGCTGGTGCGCGTGATGCTGACGGAACAGCTCTACCGCGCCGCGACGATCCTCGGCGGCGGGCCCTACCACCGCGCCTGAAATCGCGCGAAAAGCCGCCGACCCACCCGAAAGCCGTCGCAAACCCGCCTTGATTCGCGCGCACCCTTTGCGGAACCAGCCTCCGGCCCCGGTTGTTTTGCCAGTGAACCATCGAAGGGAAACATCATGAAAATGCGCCCCCTGATTGCCGTTCTTCTTTGCCTCTCCGCCGCCCCTGCGGCCGCCGAACGCTGCAACGTCCTCGGGACCGAGGTCATCTGCTCCACCGCCGCCGCCGCCCGGCTGGCGGAAAATCCCGAACGCGACGGCCCCGCGCTCTGGCAGCCCGGCTATGCCGCGCCGGAACAGACCCACCGCGCCACCGCGCGCGGCATCGTGATCGAACCGGACAAGACGCCCTCCTGCCGCCGCATCGGGTCCGCCCAGCTGTGCAGCTGATCGGGCCGGCGGGGTAAACCCCGCCCTACGAATACGGCGCTCCTCTCCCCCTGCAAGGGGGAGGGATAGGGAGGGGGTGTTCGGAAAAAGTCTGGGAGGGGGTGTTCGGGGAAAGTCTGGGAGGGGGTGTTCCGCCAGGACTCAGCGCAACGGCACGCGAAACCGCGCCCCGCTCCAGCCATCGACCAGGCAGCGCGGCTCGACCCAGACCTCCGTGGTCCCCTCCGGGATCGCGACCCCCGACAGCGACCGAGTGAACGGCTGCTCCGTCTCGTGCGGATGCGCCAGCACCCGCAGCCCAAGCTCGCGCCCCCCGGCATCGACGATCCGCCAGGCATCGGCATAATGGTCCCACCCGGTGTCGGGATGACTGACCGTCACGTCGAACCGCCAGTCCACCCCCTGCCGCTCGGCCGTCACCGCCTCGATGACCGGGGCATCGGCCCAGGCGGGAAAAGCCAGCAGAAGAAGCAGCAGACGCAGAACCATACGACAAGGTTAACGCCCTCGCCGAAGGGCCGCATCAACGACCTGTTTCCGGGGGCGATTTGAGCAGGATCGCGCGCGACTGCGAGGCGAACTCGCGCCGCCAGAGGATCGCGGCGGTTGCCAGCGCCGCCGCGCCCAGCGCCACCGGCCCCAGCAGCCAGGCCACCCCCGCCAGCGCGAAATAGGTCGACCGCATCCCCTTGTTGAAGCTGCGCGCCGCCGTGTTCGACAGCGCCGCCGTCTGCTCGGCCCGCACCCCGGCCCCCGGCGCGCCCGCCTCGTTCGGCACCGCCGCCATCAGCACCGCGCAATAGCCGAACAGGCGGTGCGCCCAGACGTATTTCAGAAAGGAATTGGCCACGAACAGCAGCACGACGATGATCTTGATCTCCCAGACGATCGCCGGCACGTCCTGCGAGGTCAGGTCCGCCGCCACCCCCGCCAGCCGCTCGGTATTGCCAATCAGCGCCAGCCCGCCGCCAATCGCGATCATCGAGGCCGAGGCGAAGAAGGCCGTGCCCTGCCGCAGGATCGCCAGCATCTGCGAATCGAGGATTCGCGGTTCGCGCGCCAGCATCACCCGCATCCATTCGCGCCGGAAGCCCTCCATCAGCACCGAGACCGAGATACGTGTCGCCCCGTGCCGCTCGATCCGCCAGCCGATCCACAGCCAGAGACCCACCAGAAGCGCCAGCGCCGCATGATCCAGCGGGGAAAAAAGGTTCATCCGTTCCGCCCAGGTCATGCTAGAACCGCTCCACGCCGTTGCCCATCGCTTGCCAAATCCCCGGATTGGTAATATTTCTTTACCACTTTCAGGAGCCAGCCCATGCAGATGCCCGCCCCCAACCCCGCCATACTGGCCCGCAAGGCCCGCCTGGTCGAGCGTCTGTTGCAGGTTCTGCCCCCCGAGGCCGTGATCTCGGACCTGGCCGAAACCCGCGCCTACGAATGCGACGCGCTGACCGCCTACCGCTGCCCGCCGCTGCTGGCCGTCCTGCCCTCGACGACGCAGGAGGTTTCCGACGTGCTGCGCCTCTGCCACGAGATGGGCGTGCCCGTCGTCCCGCGCGGTTCCGGCACCTCGCTGGCCGGGGGCGCGCTGCCGACCGCCGACTCTGTCGTCCTCGGCGTCGCCCGCATGAACGCGGTGCTGGAAACCGACTACGACAACCGTTTCATCCGGGTGCAGACCGGGCGCACCAACCTTTCCGTCACCGGCGCGGTGGAGGAGGAAGGCTTCTTCTACGCCCCCGACCCCTCGTCGCAGCTCGCCTGCGCCATCGCGGGGAACGTCGCGATGAACTCGGGCGGGGCGCATTGCCTCAAGTATGGCGTCACCACCAACAACCTGCTGGGCGTGACGCTGGTGCTGATGGACGGCACCGTGGTCGAGGTCGGCGGCGCCCATCTCGACGCGCCGGGGCTGGACCTGCTGGGCGTCATCTGCGGTTCGGAAGGCCAGCTTGGCGTCGTGACCGAGGCCACCCTGCGCATCCTGCGCAAACCCGAAGGCGCGCGGCCCGTGCTGATCGGCTATGACAGCAACGAGGTCGCGGGCGCCTGCGTCAGCGACATCATCAAGGCGGGCGTCCTGCCCGTCGCCATCGAGTTCATGGACCGCCCCTGCATCGAGGCTTGCGAAGCCTTCGCCCACGCGGGCTATCCCATGTGCGAGGCGCTGCTGATCGTCGNNTCGTCGAGGTCGAGGGCAGCCCGGCGGAAATCGACGCCCAGCTGGCGCTGATCAAGGCCATCGCCCGGCGCCACGACCCGGTGGAACTGCGCGAGGCGCAGGACGTCGACGAGGCCGGGCGCATCTGGTTGGGGCGCAAGAGCGCCTTCGGCGCGATGGGGCAGATCAACGACTACATGTGCCTCGACGGGACGATCCCGGTATCGTCCCTGCCGATGGTCCTGCGCCGCATCGGCGAAATGAGCGAGCAGTTCGGCCTGAAGGTCGCCAACGTCTTTCACGCGGGCGACGGCAACATGCACCCGCTGATCCTCTTCGACGCCAACAAGCCCGGCGACCTGGAACTCTGCGAGGCTTTCGGGGCCGAGATCCTGAAGCTCTGCGTCGAGGCGGGCGGCTGCCTGACCGGCGAGCATGGCGTGGGAATCGAGAAGCGCGACCTGATGGTGCATCAATATGCCCCGGCGGACCTCGAGGCGCAGATGGCGGTCAAGGACGTCTTCGACCCGGCCTGGCTGCTGAACCCGGCGAAGGTGTTTCCGCTGGCGGCGTCCGAGGCGCGGCGCGCGGTGCGGCTGGCGGCGGAGTAGGGGGGCGCTGCCCCCGCCGCCCGTTCCGGGCGACTCCCCCGGAGATATTTGGAAAGAGAAGAAATTCATGAGGCCAGAGAGCGAAGACGAGCTGAGCGCGCTGCTGTCAGCGGCGCAGGGGCCGCTGGCGATAAGGGGCGGCGGGACGCGCGGGCTGGCGGTGGCGGGCGCGGTGCTGGAAACGGGCGGAATGCGCGGCATCACGCTCTACGAGCCGGGCGCGCTGACGCTGGTGGCCCGCGCCGGGACGCCGCTGGCCGAGGTCGAGGCGGCGCTGGCGGCGGAAGGGCAGCGCCTGGCCTTCGAGGCGCCGGACATGCGCGCGCTGCTTGGCACCAGCGGCGACAGCACCATCGGCGGGGTGGTCGCCACCAACGCCAGCGGACCGCGGCGCGTCAGCTTCTTCGGGGCCTGCCGCGACAGCCTGCTCGGCGTGCGCTTTGTCGATGGCGCGGGGACCGTGGTGAAGAACGGCGGGCGGGTGA
>JAGRMS010000199.1:0-483 GCA_020441135.1 Pseudooceanicola sp. | reverse complement strand
ACCTGGTCAAGCTGATGGCCGGCAGTCACGGTACGCTCGGCGTTCTGACCGAGGTGTCGCTGAAGGTGCTGCCCAGGCCCGAGGTGGCGGGCATCTTGTCCATCGACGGGCTGGACGTCGCGCAGGCCGTGACCGCCATGAGTGCCGCGCTCGGCACACCCTGGGAGGTGACGGCGGCCTGCCACACCGACCTGTCGTCGAACGACCGATCGTCCACCCAGCTGCGCATCGAGGGGATGGCGGACTCGGTCGCATACCGCCTCGGCCGGCTGAAGGACCACCTCGCCCGCTTTGGCGAAGTCGAGACCGGCACAAGCGAGACGCTCGACTGGCCCTGGTTCCGCGATGTCGAACGTTTCGCCGGGGGGGTCGAGGATGTCTGGCGCCTGCAGGTCAAACCCTCGGACGCGCCCGGGCTGGCGGCGCGGCTGCCCGGGGGCGCGAAGGTGATGCTCGACTGGGGCGGCGCGCTGATCTGGGCCG
>JAGRMS010000198.1 GCA_020441135.1 Pseudooceanicola sp. | reverse complement strand
GTCGGCATAGGCGACCATCTCGGAACTGTAGGCATCCGAATAGATGATCCGCGGGATCACGTAGTCGCCGTTCGCATCCTTGTCCGTCAGCATCTTCATGACGCCGCCGGTATTCATCGACGAATTCCACGACATGTTCGCCATGTAGAGGAACAGCGTGTCGATCTTGTACGGATCGCCCGCATGCGCGTTCGAGATCACCATGTGCATGAGGCCATGGCTCGACATCGGGTTTTCCCAGGAAAACGCCTTGTCGATCCGCGCCGGCGTGCCGTCGTCCTTCAGCGCCAGGTCGTCTGGGCCATGCACGAAGCCCAGGTGCGGCCCGTTCAGCGGCTTGCCGGGGGTCATGCCGACATGCGGCTTGGGATGCGCCTCGGCGGGCTTGGGGTAGGGCGGCTTGAAGCGGAAACCGCCGGGCACCTCGACAGTGCCGAGCAGGATTTGCAGGACGTGCAAGGCCCGGCAGGTCTGGAAGCCGTTGGCATGGGCCGAAATGCCCCGCATCGCGTGAAAACTCACCGGGCGGCCCTTCATCGTCTGGTGGGTCTCGCCCCTGAAGTCGGTCCACGCGATGGGCAGCTCGAACGCCTCGTCGAAGGCCACCCGCGCGATCTCGCCCGCCAGCGCCCGGATGCGCGCCGCCGGGATGCCGCAACGGTCCGCCACCGCCTCGGGCGCGTATTCCTCGGACAGATAGCGGTCCGCCAGCAGGTGGAACACCGGGCGGTGCGTCACCCCTTCGCGGGTCAGGGTGCCCGACAGGTCGGGACGCAGGCCCATCGCGTCGAAGGCCGCAGGCTGGCCGGTCGCGCTGTCGATCACCATCGGCTTGCCCTCCGCGTCGCGCAGGAACAGACCGTGCGTGTCCGACGCCGGATCGCAATCGACCAGGACGGCTGCATTGGTGTAGCGCGCGAGATAGTCGAGATCGACCTTCCCCGCCTTCAGCAGCACATGGATCAGCGACAGGATCAGCAGCCCGTCGCTGCCCGGCGTCACCCCGATCCAATCATCCGCCACGGCGTTATAGCCCGTGCGGATCGGGTTCACCCCGATCACCCGCGCGCCCCGCGCCTTCAGCTTGCCGATGCCCATCTTGATCGGGTTGGAGTCATGATCCTCCGCCACCCCGAACAGGATGAACAGCTTCGTATGATCCCAGTCCGGCTGCCCGAACTCCCAGAACGCCCCGCCCATGGTGTAGATGCCGGCGGTCGCCATGTTGACCGAACAGAACCCGCCGTGGGCCGCATAGTTGGGCGTGCCGAAGCTCTGCGCCCAATAGCTGGTGAAGCTCTGCGACTGATCGCGGCCGGTGAAGAACGCCAGCTTCTCGGGATTGCTCTCGCGGATCGGCGCCAGCCACTCGGTGGCGATCCCAAGCGCCTCGTCCCAGGAAATCTCCTGAAACTGCCCGGACCCGCGCGGCCCCACCCGCTTCAACGGCGCCCGCAGCCGCGAGGGCGCGTTCACCTGCATGATCCCCGCCGACCCCTTGGCACACAGCACGCCCTTGTTCACCGGGTGGTCGCGGTTGCCCTCGATATAGGCGACATTCATTTTCCCGTCGGGCCCGACCTTCATGTGGACATTGATCCCGCAGCGGCAGGCGCACATGTAGCAGGTGGTCTTGCGCACCTCGTCAGAAACCCTGGGCGAGGTATCGATCTTCGGCTGGTTCATCGCCTGTCCTTCCCGAAATTCATCGCACCGCGATCCGCTGCACGATCCCGATGGCCGCCAGCCCCAGCAGCAGGGACAGGCAGAACCGGCGGTAATGCCGCTCATAGGCCGGGGTGAACAGCCGCCGCCCCAGCCAGAGACCCGCAAGGCAGGGCACCACCAGCATCAGCGCCCGTTGCAGCGCCAGCCACGTCACCATGCCGAAGCCGAACTGCCAGAGCAGCGACAGCGACCCGCCCAGGAACACGCTGAAGATCATCGAGGCCCGCGCCACCCTGGCCGGCAGGTTCAGCGCAAGCACATAGAGCACGATGACCATCCCGCCAATCGAGGCAAGGCCCGTCGCCAGCCCCGCCGCCAGCCCGACGCCCAAGGCCATCGGCGTGCCCCCGGCGGGCAGCTGCACCCGGGCGAGTTGCAAGGTCGCCAGCACCGACACCAGCCCCAGCGCCACCAGCGCCGACAGGTCCGGGCTGACCGTCGTGGTCAGCAGCAGCCCCATCGGAATGCCCACCGCCGCCGCCGCGTGCAGGCGCAGCAGCATCCCCCTGTCCGCCTCGCCCGTGCCGCCGCGCAGCAGCATGGCGCTGGCCGCGAGTTCAAGGAAGGTGCAGACCGGGATCAGCACCACCGGCGGCAGGATCATCACGCAGCTCGCCATGATCAGCGCCGACAGCGCAAAGCCCGAGAACCCCCGCACCACCCCGGCGCAGAACACGGCCCCCGTCAGGTAGGCCAGCTCGAATGGGCCTAGCCCCAGCAAGTCAACGCTCGCCCAGCGCCACATAGGCGCGCGGCTCCGGCCCGTCGTACAGCGTCAGGGGCCGGATCAGGATGTTGTTCCGCTGCTGCTCGATGCACTGGATCACCCAGCCGGGCATCCGCCCGATGGCGAAGATCGGGACGTAAAGGTCCATCGGGATGCCGTGCAGCTGGTAGATGACGCCGGAATAGAAATCGACATTCACGTTCAGGCCATGGCGGGCGTAGGGCTTCATCGCCTCGACCACGGCCTGCAGGATCTCGTACCATTGCGGCGCGCCCATTTCCTCGCCCAGCTTGCGCACGCCTTCGCGCATGTGCCGCGCGCGCGGGTCTTCCTTGCGATAGACCCGGTGGCCAAAGCCGGTGACGGCCTCTTTCGCCGCCCGCTTGGCCTTGACGTAATCGGCGGCGCGGTCGGGGGTGCCGATTTCCTTCACCATCTTCATCACGTCCTCGGCGGCCCCGCCGTGCGCCGGGCCCGCCAGCGTCGACAGCGCGGTGACGATGCCGCCGTGCAGGTTCGCCTCGGTCCCGATGGTGACGCGGGCCGCGAAGGACGAGGCATTGGCGCCGTGCTCCGCGTGCAGGATGAAATCCACGTCCGCCAGCCGCGCGGCATCCTCCGACGGCTTCTCGCCCTTCAGCATCCACAGCCAGTTGGCCGCATGGGAGAGCGTCGCATCCGGCGCGACCGGCGCGCGCCCGTTGCGGATCGCCTCATGCGCCGCGATCAGCACCGGCACCTGCGCGGTCAGCTTCAGCCCGTTGGCGACGAACGCCTCTTCGCCCACCTTCGCACTGTCCCTGTCCAGCGCCGCCAGCGCCGACACCGCCGTGCGCAGCACGTCCATCGGGTGGCCGTCCTTGACCGAACGGATGATGTCGAAGACCTGCGGCGGCACCACGCGCGCGGCGCGCAGGGCGGCGTCGAACTCCGCCAGCTGCGCCTGCGACGGAAGCTCGCCGTGGATCAGCAGATAGCAGACCTCTTCAAAGGTCGAATGTGTCGCCAGCTCGTGGATCGAATAGCCGCGATAGGACAGTTCCCCGGCGTTGCCGTCGATGTCGCTGACCCCGCAGCGTTCGAAATAGACGCCCTTCAGGCCCCGGTTGATCTTGACGGTCTCGGTCATTACAGGCTCCTTCGAAATGTCGGGACGGGGGCAGGCATGGGGTTGATCGACAGGCTGGCGGAAACCGCGAAGGCCCGACGCGCGCGCGTGGTCTTCCCCGAGATCGACGATCCCCGCGTGGCCGAGGCCACGGCGCGACTGCGCGCGGACGGCCTCTGCGACCCCCTGCCGCTGGGGGAAGTGACCGACGCGCAGATCGCCGCCCTCGTGGCCGCGCGCGGGATGAAAGAGACGCTGGCCCGCCGGATGCTGGACAAGCCGCTGATCCGCGCCGCCGCGATGGTCGCGGCGGGCGAGGCCGATGCGGTGGTCGCCGGGGCCGACAGCCCGACCCGCCGGGTGATCGAGGCGGCGGGGCTGGCGATCGGGCTGGCCGAGGGTGTCACATTGCCCTCGTCCTTCTTCCTGATGCTCTTGCCCGACGGGCGCGAGATGGTCTTTGCCGACTGCGCCGTCAACGTTGCCCCCGACGCCGGGGCGCTTGCCGCCATCGCCCGCGCCTCCGCCGTCTCGGCGACGGCGCTGCTCGGGCAGGCGCGGGTGGCGATGCTGTCGTTTTCCACCGGCACCTCGGGCACCGGCGACAGCGTCGACACCGTGCGCGCGGCGGCCGAGGCCACCGGCTTCACCGGCCCGGTGCAGGCCGACGCGGCGCTCAACCCGCGCATCGCCGCGAAGAAGGGGATGGGGCAGGGAGACGCCAACGTGCTGGTCTTCCCCTCGCTCGACGCCGGCAACATCGCGTACAAACTGGCCCAGGAACTGGCCGGCGCGCAGGCGCTCGGGCCCTTCCTGCAAGGCTTCCGCAAGCCGGTCTGCGACCTGAGCCGGGGGGCCACCGCCGCCGACATCGTCAATTCGACGGTCGTGACACTGGCGCTGGGCTGACGTTTCGGTTTCATGTGACCTCGAAGACCCGGATCGTCACTTCGGCTGCTGTGAACCGGCACTCCGCGACGAAAAGCCGGTCCGACAGCCAGCCGTGCGGTCCATCCGGCGCATCGAAGACCGGCGCCGATCGGAAATAGTAGTCCGAGGGCGGGACATCCTCGCCCGCGTCAAGCCGCGCGATGACCTCCCCGGCCGCCACGAACAGGCCGGTGTTGCGGATGTAGATCGGCGTCCCATCCTCTGCCTCCAGCGCGTAATGCGCCTCCACCGCCGAATTGCCGTCGGCGCGGACCAGTTCGTAGTCGGCGCCGCCCGGCAGGACGCGCCCGCTCAGGCGCGGCCCGCTGACGCTGCCCCCGGTGATCGGGACGATCCGCCGCCTGCCATTCCGCCCGGTCCCGCCGTCCAAGGCCGCGCCGATCTGCGCGCGGATCTCGAAGGCGAAGGCCAGGCCCATGCGTTCCTGCACCGGAGCGTCTCCCGCTTGTTCCGCCGGGAACCGCTCAGACCACCTGCTCGCGCATGTCGTCCTTGCTGATGCCCGCGACCTCGACCGGCTTCTTCATCGCGTCGCGGCGGAAGGGCTCGCCCAGTTCCTGGTTGATCAGCGCCTCGATCAGCGTGGTCTTGCCCGCCTTCTGGTCGGCAATCGCGGTGTTCAGCGCCGCCGTCAGGTCTTCCATCGTCTTCGTCTGCACGCCCTGCAACCCGCAGGCCCTGGCGATCGCGGCATAGCTGACGTCCTCGTCCAGCTCGGTGCCGACGAAGTTGTCGTCGAACCACAGGGTCGAGTTCCGCTTCTCCGCGCCCCACTGGTAGTTGCGGAAGACGATCATGGTGATCGCCGGCCACTGGCCCCGCCCGATGGCGGTCAGCTCGTTGCAGGCGATGCCGAAGGCCCCGTCCCCCGCAAAGCCGACCACCGGCACGTCCGGGCAGCCGATCTTGGCGCCGACGATGGCGGGCAGGCCATAGCCGCAGGGACCGAACAGGCCGGGAGCGAGATACTTTCGCGACGCCTCGAAGGTCGGGTAGGCATTGCCGATGGCGCAG
>JAGRMS010000197.1 GCA_020441135.1 Pseudooceanicola sp. | reverse complement strand
GTGGCGATGCCGTGGACCTGGGCGATGACCGGCTGGGGCAGGTCGCGGATGGCGGTCATCATCGCGGCGCAGCGGGCGAAGAGGTCGGCGAAATAGGCGCGGCCGCCGTCCTCGGCCTGGCGGCCTTGCGTCATCTGCTTGAGGTCGTGCCCCGCGCAGAAGGCCTTGCCCGCGCCCGAGAGCACCACGGCGCGGATTTCCGACTGGTCGCGGATCCGGTCGAACTCGCCATGCAGGGCGGCGATCATCTCGTCCGACAGCGCGTTCAGCCGTTCGGGGGCGTTCAGGCGCAGGTGGGCGACGGGGCCGGTATCGGTGCGGTCGAGCATGGGGGTCTCTCACAGTTCGGCGTAGATTTCGAGGAGGTTTCCGTCGGGGTCGCGAAAAAACAGGGTGCGGTGGCCGAAGGGCTGGTCGGCGACGTCTTCCAGCGGCTCGACCCCTTGCGCGCGCAGGGCAGCGGCGCAGGCGGCGACGGCGGGCGGGGGCACGCGGAAGGCGAGTTGCAGGGTCGGCCCTTCAGGCGCGGGCGAGGGGAAGCGGCCACCGGGGCGCGTCAGGGCAAGCGTGGTGGAGCCGACGCGGAATTCGATCCAGGTGTCCGACAGGTTCGGCGCGCGCTCAAATCCCATCACATCCTGGTAGAAGGCGGTCATCGCGGGCAGGTCGCGGCAGAAGATGACGGTGTAGTCTAGGCCGCGGATCGCCTTCATCGCCCGTGCATGGTCATTTGGCATCTTGCGTCCCCGGCTGCGCTTGCGCCAAGTCTAGGGCAGGCAAGGGGAAAGCGAAACATGGCATTGGCACTGAACCGCGAAGAGGTCGCGGCCTACCTGGACGAGGTGTTCCCGCAGGTAAGGGGCGACTTCCGCATCGACAGCCTTTCCGAGATGCGGGTGACGATGCGGCTGCTGGCCCATGACCGCCACCTGCGGCCCGGCGGCACGGTCTCGGGCCCGGCGATGTTCTCGCTCGCCGATGTGTCGGCCTATGTGCTGGTGCTGGGGATGGTGGGACGCAAGGCGCTGGCGGTGACGACAAGCTGCGCCATCGACTTCATGAGAAAGCCGGTGTCGGGCGTCGACCTGATTGCCGAGGGGGAATTGCTGAAGCTCGGGCGGCAGCTGGCGGTGGCGGATGTGCGGCTGCGCTCCGATGGGTCCGAGGCGCTGGTGGCGCGGGCGAGCCTGACCTACGCGATCCCGCCAGAGCGGTAGGGGCGCCCCCCGGAAGGGGCGCCGCCAGCGATCAGAACGGGCTTTCGAGGATCAGGTCGTTCGGGCCGAAGTCCGAAAGTTTCGCGCCCTCCACCGTGACCCAGTTGTCGGCGTCGACCTTGAAGCGGACACCGGCGGCGATCTCGGCCACGACGATGTCGCCCATGCCGTTGAACTCCATCGCGCGGGCCGTCATCCCCATGTCGAGCACATCGACGCCAAATTCGAAGTCCTTGATGACGTCCTTGCCGAAGTCGGTGTCGAGGAAGACGAAGGTATCGGCATCGGCGCCGCCCCACATCTTGTCGTTGCCGTCGCTGTCGAACAGGCGGTCGCGGCCCGCGCCGCCGTATTCGCGGTCGTTGCCACCGCCCGAGTTCAGGTTGTCGTCGCCCGCGTCGCCCTTCAGCAGGTCGTCGCCGTCGCCGCCACGCAGGGTGTCGAACCCGGCGCCGCCGAACAGCTTGTCGTTGCCCTTGCCGCCGTCCAGCACGTCGTTCCCGGCCTGCCCGCCCAGTGTTTCGGCATCGTCGCCGCCAAAGATGGAATCGTTGCCGCCGCCACCCTTCATCTTGTTCCTGCCGGCGTTGCCGTACATCGTGTCGTTGCCGCCGTCTCCGATCATCATGTCGGCGCCTTCGCCGCCCTGCATGGTGTCGTGGCCCCTGCCGCCATTCATGATGTCGTTGCCATCGTTGCCGAACAGCTCGTCGTCGTTGTCGCCGCCGTTGATCCTGTCGGCGCCCGCGCCGCCATAGACCTGGTCGTTGCCCTTGCCGCCGTCGAGGATGTCGTCGCCTTCCTCGCCCTCCAGCACGTCGGCCTTGTCGCCGCCGTTCAGCGTGTCGTCGCCCTTGCCGCCCTTGATGTAGTCCGCGCCGGCGCCGCCGTTGATCTTGTCGTTGCCGCCAAGGCCCAGCATCACGTCGTCGCCCGCGGTTCCGGCCTTGGTGTTGGCCAGATTGTTGCCCTCCCAGACCGAGTCGGGGTCAAGCAGCAGGCGGCCCTGGATCGAGGCCTGGTAGCTGAATTGCACGTTGGTGTCGTCGTTGAAGCTGAACAGCAGGTTGCCGTTCTTCAACGAGGTCAGGTCGACCCGGTCCTGTTCGTCCAACCCGCTGGCGCTGCCCAGCAGCGGCCCGGCGATCAGGTTGCCGCCTTTCGAGAACATGGCGACGAAGACGTCCGCGCCGCCCGCGCCGGAAAGATCCTTGGCGGTCCAGGCGACGACCATCAGCCCGGCCTTGGTGAAGCCGACCTGCGGCGCGCCGACATAGTTGTTGGCCTGGCCGAGGTCGGTGTCGAAAGTGACCGCCGCGCCAAGCTTCTTGCCGGTGTTGGAATAACGCTGGACCGTCAGGTCAAGCGGATCGGCCGAATGGTTCATCAGCACGACGAAACCGCCGTCGGGATGCACGGTGATCTCGGGCGGCTGGCCGAAATCGAGCGTGCCGGCCGGCGAGACGAGGATGGGATTCGTGACCTTGCCGCCGTTCGGCTTGAAGATCTGCACGAAGGTGCCGTCGGTGTCGCTGGGCCGCCAGGTGGTGGCGAGATTGCCGTTGGAAAGCTGCACCGACTGGGGCTGCGAGCGGGCAAACGAACCGGTGGCGCGCGCGTCGTCGAAGTCGATGGTCTTCAGCAGCACGTTGCTGTCGTTGTAGAAGGCGCCCTTGTATTCGATGCCGTCGGTATGGGACCGGTCGCGGTAGGTCACGAAGTAGCCGCCGCCGGTCTTGGTGATGGCGGTATGCTCGACAAACCCCGAGGCGAGGTCGGTCGAGGACAGCAGGCTGGCATCCTTGTCGTAGTGGCGCAGCGTCAGGCGGCCATCGGTCGTCAGCGGCCCGGCGCGGGTGATCAGCGCAACCGAGAAGCCGCCGTCGTCGGTTGCGATCATCGAGAAGTCCTTCTCGCCCGAACCGATGGCGCCGGTCTCGCCCAGCTTGGTGGTAACGCCG
Organism: Pseudooceanicola sp.; assembly: GCA_020441135.1. Lineage (GTDB taxonomy): Bacteria > Pseudomonadota > Alphaproteobacteria > Rhodobacterales > Rhodobacteraceae > Seohaeicola_A. The sequence continues at coordinate 3,378 of JAGRMS010000197.1, read as the reverse complement.
GTTTTCGGATTGTACCGGAAGAACTCCATCAGGCCGGTCTGGAAGAACGAATACCCCAAAACGACCGAACCGTCCTTCAGCACGATTGTATCGTGATGTTCGGCGAATGCGCCCAGCCTGTTGTTCGACATCAGGTGCTGGGTGTCCAGAAAACCGACCATTCCCTCAAATTCTCCCTAAAAATGGTTCGTTGCCCGAGCCTTGGCGGGCGGGTCCGAGACTGTCTACCACATGTTGCCGTTTGGTAAATCGGGATGATGCAAAGGGGGTCGGATTTAATGTTCTGTATCCGGAGACGAAAAAATGGCCGGGACAAGGCCCGGCCAGGAAGAGGTCTGGAGTTCCAGACGGGGAATCAGGAAAGCCAGAAGGGACGTTTCGCTTCCTTGCGGGCCTGGGCGTGGGTCAGGCCGACGTCCTTCAGCATATGGTCATCGAGGCCCGCCAGCGCGCGTCGGCTTCGCTGGCGCTGGTCCCATTGCGTCACCGCACCGGCAAAGCGCAGGGCGACCACGGCGAGCACCGGCAAGCGGGGGCTGGCGGCCAGCAGGGCAAGGCTTGGCTGGGAGATGAGGCGTGTCATGGGATGTCCTTTTCGATTGTATTGACACAATTGGGTTGATGTCGTATCGGTGTGATACAATTTGGCAGACAAACTGTCCAAGGGAGAATTGTATTGGATACAATTTGGCCGTCACTCGACGCCGCGAAGGGGCCAAAGTACCGCATTCTGGCCGATACAATCCGCGCGGCGGCCTCTGCGGGCCAGTTGGGCGGGGGGTCGCGGCTGCCGCCGGTGCGCGACCTGGCCTACAGGCTGGGGGTGACGCCCGGGACCGTGGCGCGGGCCTATTCGGTGCTGACGGACGAAGGCGTGCTGACGGCGGGCGTGGGACGCGGAACCTTCGTGGCCGACCGCGCGGTGCCGGACACCGCGCCCGAGGACGACGTCTGGTCACAGGGCGAGGGGCCGCAGGATGTCTACGCCGTCAGCCTGTTCAGCCCGCGCATTCCCGATGTCGGGCAGGTCAGGGCTATCCGCGCCGCGCTGGCCCAGGTGGGGGCGGGCGATCCGATGCGGCTGCTGAACTATCCCACGCGCGACAGCTACCGCGCGGTGCGCGAGGCGGTTGCGGACTGGATCCGGGACGTGCCGCTGGGGGTGGTGGACCAGGAAGACATCGTGCTCACCAATGGCGGGCAGAACGGCATCTGCGTCGCACTGCAAGCGATCCTCAGCGGCCCGCGCCCGGCGATCCTGGTCGAGGATCTCTGCTATGCCGGCTTCCGGCGGGCGGGAGAGCTGATGCGCGCCGACGTGGTGGGGGTCGAGATGGACGCCGACGGGGTGATCCCCGAGGCGCTGGACGAAGCGGCGCGCCGGACCGGGGCGCAGGTCTTCTGCACGACGCCCGAGGTGCAGAACCCGACCGTGGGCTTCTGCCCGCTCGAGCGGCGGCTGGCGCTGGCGGCAGTGGCGGAAAAGCACGGGATGCAGATCCTCGAGGACGATTGCTACCGGATCGGACAGGCGCGGGCGCCGTCCTACCGGGCGCTGGCGCCCGAGCGGGGGTGGCATGTGTCAACGCTGTCCAAGGCGCTGACGCCGGCCTTGCGGGTCGGCTTTGCGCTGGCCCCGCGCGAACGGGCGGGCGACCTGCGGCGGGTGGCCGAATACGGCTACTTCGGCCTGTCCGAGCCGCTGGCCGAAGTGACGCGCATCCTGCTGAGCGATCCGCGCACCCGCGAGATGTGCCAGCGGGCGCGGGCGCGTACGGCGGAATACGTCCGGCTGGCGGTGAATGCGCTGGGGCGCTTCGACCTGGCCTGGGACGACGAGGTGCCGTTCCTCTGGCTGCACCTGCCGGCCGGCTGGCGTGCCGCCGGCTTCTGCCGCGCGGCAGAGGCGGCGGGGGTGCAGATCCGGTCCGCGGACGAGTTCGCGCTGCGGCACGGCCGCGCGCCCCACGCGGTGCGGATCGCGGTCAACTGCCATGTGTCGCCCGCGTCCTTCGAAAACGCGATGCTGCGGCTGCGGTCTTTGCTGGACAATCCGCCGGAGCAGATCAGCGTGTGATCGCCGCGTCGAGGAAGCCCAGCAGGCGGTTCTCGGCGGCGGCAAGGCCGGTCAGCCCGGCAGGCGTCGGCGCGGGCGGGGCCTCGCCCGCGAGCGCGATCACGGCGGGGTGGATATAGGCCCTGCGCGCGACGGCGGGGGTATTGGCCAGCCGGTCGGCGGCGGCGGCGCAGAGGGCCTTGATCGAGGCGGGGCCGGTCTCAGCCACCTCGTAGGCGGCGAGGGTTCCGGCCCAGGTGCGGAAGGTCTTGGCGGTGAAGTCGCCGCCCCCGGCCTCGGAGAGGTAGTTGTTGAGAGCGGACGACGACAGGCTGCGGGGGGTGCCGGTGTCGTCGGTCCAGGTCAGCAGTTCGGCGCCGGGCAGGTCGCGGATCGTGTTCAGCACGCGCAACAGCTTGCGGTCGGTCAGGCGGCGGCGCACCGGCTTGCCGCCCTTGGCGGTGTAGTTCAGCATCAGCCCGGTGCGGGTCAGCCGCAGGTGGCGGCGTTTCAGGGTCAGCGCGCCGTAAGAGCCGTTTTCGCGGGCGTATTCCTCGTTGCCGACGCGCAGCGACAGACGGTCGATCAGCAGCAGGGCGGCGGCAAGGGCGAAGGTTTCGGCACCCGGCTCCTCGGCCAGGTCGCGGGCGATGCGGCGGCGAATGCGGGGCAGGGCGCGGCCGAAATCGGGGAGCAGCGAGAACTTCTGTTCGGACTGCGCCTCGGACCACTTGGCGTGGTAGCGGTATTGCTTGCGGGCGCGGGTATCGAGCCCGGTGGCCTGGAGGTGGCCGTTGGCGCGGGGCGAGATCCAGACGCGGTCGTAGGCGGGGGGAACGGCCAGCGCCTCGATCCGGTCGCGCTCGGGCCCGCGGGCGATGGTGGTGCCGTCGGGGCCGGTATAGGTGAACCCGCGCCCGGCGCGGCGGCGGGCGATGCCGGGGCGGCTGTCGGGATACCAGATCAGCCCGGCGGGCAGGTCCGAGGGCGCCATGTCAGAACCGCCGCGGTTCGGAGACGAGTTTCAGAACGGTGCCCCCATCGTCGAGTTGGACGATCACGGCGGGGTTGTCGGGGGTGCCGTTGCGGGTGATGGTCGCGCCCCTGATGGCGCGCTGGGTGCGGCTGTCGTGGAGTTCGGCGACGCGGCCTTCGCCGGTGCCACGGCCCCGGTCCCTTCCAACGCGGTTGTCAAATGCGGGCATCTCCGACCCTCCCGCGCCGAAAACGCGGGGGCTTGTCTGGCGGTTCCGCTAGCGCGCGGCGATGGCGGTTCCGGCAGCGTGGCCCGAGGCCCAGGCCCACTGGAAGTTGTAGCCGCC
>JAGRMS010000017.1 GCA_020441135.1 Pseudooceanicola sp. | reverse complement strand
ATCCCGCCGCGCTCGGTGATCGACATGACCCCGGTCACGATGGGCCAGCTGGCAAAGCTGCCCCGCATCGTCGGGGTGAAGGACGCCACCGGCAAGCTCGAACGCGTCAGCCAGCAGCGCGCCTCCTGCGGGGCGGATTTCATCCAGCTTTCGGGCGAGGACGCCACGGCGCTCGGCTTCAATGCCCACGGCGGGGTCGGCTGCATCAGCGTGACCGCGAACGTCGCCCCGAAACTCTGCGCCGAGTTCCAGACGGCCACGCTCGCGGGCGACTACAAGACCGCGCTCGATTACCAGGACCGGCTGATGCCCCTGCACGAGGCGATCTTCATCGAGCCGGGGCTGGTCGGGGCGAAATACGGCCTGTCGAAACTCGGGCTTTGCAGCGAGGAAGTGCGCTGCCCGCTGACCGGGCTCGAGGACAGCACCAAGCTGGCCATCGACGCCGCCATGCGCCACGCCGGTCTGTTGAACTGACCCCGCAACTCGCGCCAAAATTCTTCGAAGAATTTTGCCAAGGATTTTCGAAAATCCTTGGCTCGGCTCACGCGCGGATTGCGCTTCCCAACCGCCCGCTCTCTGCATAACGTCGCGCGACACCGGGTGGAGCCCTTGAATGAAGCTGGATCATATCGCCGTGGCCGGGGCCACGCGGGCCGAGGCGACGATGGCCGTGGAGGAGGCGCTGGGCGTCGCCCTGCAACCGGGCGGGGCGCACCCCGCCTTCGGTACGCATAACGCCCTCCTGGGGCTGGCAGACGGGATCTACCTCGAAGCCATCGCCATCGACCCTGCCGCGCCGCCGCCAGGCCGGCCCCGCTGGTTCGACCTCGACCGTTTCAGCGGGCGCGCGCGGCTGACCAACTGGATCTGCGCCAGCGACGATCTGGATGCGGAACTGGCGGCGCTCGGGCCTGAGGTCGGCGACCCGCTGGAGCTGACCCGTGGCGATCTGAACTGGCGCATGGCCGTGCCTGCCAACGGCATTCTGCCCTTCGACAACCTGCACCCGGCACTGATCGAATGGCAAAGCCCGGTGCATCCCAGCGACATGCTGGCCGTTTCCGGCTGCGCCCTGCACCGCTTGATTGTCTGCCATCCCGAGGCCCGGGCGCTCGCCACGCATCTCGCGCCGCATCTGAACGACGACCGCATCGTCTTCGAAACCGGCCCGGCCCTGCTGCGGGCCGAAATCGACACGCCGCGTGGATTGCGGGTTCTGGCGTGATCCTGCGCCCAGCTACCGCCGCCGACGCCCGTGCGATCTGCGCCATCGTCAATCCGATCATCCGCGACACGACGATCACTTTCACCACTGTCGAGCGTACGCCCGAAGCCGTCACCGCCGAGATAAGCGAACGCCTGCCCGCCTTCCTGGTCGCCGAGGACGACGGCACCGTCCTCGGCTACGCCACTTACGGCCCCTTCCGCGGCGGTCCCGGCTATGCCTACACACGCGAACATTCTGTCCACCTCGCGCTCCAGGCGCGCGGCAAGGCCACAGGCCGCGCCCTGATGGAGGCGCTGGAGCAAGTCGCCCGCCGGCAGGGCATCCACGTTCTCGTCGCCGGCATCAGCGCCGAGAACCTCGCCGCCATCGCCTTCCATGCCCGCCTCGGCTTTACCGAAACGGGACGAATGCCGCAGGTTGGCACGAAATTCGGGCAATGGCACGACCTTGTGCTGATGCAGAAGATCCTGCGCGCCATTGGCGCACCTGACAGCGGCCCCGCCAGCCTGTAAGCTGTCCCCATGTCGATCTGGACCCGCATCCGCGAGGCGCTTGCCGCCCTGGCCAATGGCGAAAGCCTGGCCCATGTCTTTGACACGGTCCGCACACCGCCCGAACGCAGCGTGGCCTTCACCATAGCCGTCATTGCGCTGGGCGCGAAAATGGCCAAGGCCGACGGTCAGGTCACGCGGGACGAGGTGACGGCCTTCCGCGAGGTGTTCCAGATCGCCCGCGAGGATGAAGAAGCCGCCGCCCGCGTCTTCAACCTCGCTCGCACCGACGTGGCGGGCTACCAGGAATATGCGCGACTGATCCGGCGAATGTTCCGGGGCGATTCGGGCGTGCTCTGCGACCTGATGGAGGGGCTGTTCCACATTGCGGTCTCGGACGGCGGCTATCATCCCGCCGAAGATGCCTTCCTGTCGGATGTCGCCGGTATCTTCGGTCTTGGCGACCCCGCCTTCCGCGCCCTGCGCAGCCGGTTCGTGCCCGACGCCCACCCCGACCCGTGGACGGTTCTGGGTGTCGCCCCCGGCACCGACCGCGACGAGGTGCGCCGGGTCTGGCGACAGCTGGTGCGTGAATATCACCCCGACCGGATGATTGCGCGCGGCGTCCCCGCCGAGGCGATCAAGCTGGCCGAGAAGAAGCTGCGCGACATCAACCGCGCCTGGGAAGAGATCGCCGCCGTGCGGGTCCACTGATGCGGCTCGCCACCTACAACGTCGAATGGTTCGCCAACCTCTTCGACAACCAGAACCGCTTGATCATTGACGACAGCTGGTCAGGGCGGCAGGACGTCACCAAGGCCGATCAGGCGGCGGCGCTGGGCATCGTGCTCACCGCGCTCGACGCCGATGCTGTGATGGTGATCGAGGCCCCGAACACAGGGCGCGGCCAGAACACCGTCGCCGCGCTCGAACATTTCGCCGACACCTACGGGCTGCGCCAGCGCAAGGCGGTCATGGGCTTTGCCAACGACACCCACCAGGAAATCGCCCTGCTCTACGATCCCGACAAGGTCAGCGCGTCCCACGACCCGCACGGGGCCGAGACGGTGGAACCCGGCGACACCGAACCGCCGCGCTTCGACAAGACTTTCCGCATCGACCTCGACATCGACGCTGCCGAAGACACCGTCAGCTTCTCCAAGCCGCCGCTGGAACTTTCGGTACGCACCGCAACCGGCACCGACCTGACCCTGATCGGCGCGCACCTGAAATCAAAGGCCCCGCACGGTGCGCGCAATCCCGATCACGCCATGCGCCTGTCCATTGCCAACCGCCGCAAGCAGCTCGCTCAGGCGATCTGGCTGCGCGGCCGCATCGCCGCCCGGCTGGCCGAGGGGCGCGAGGTCATTCTGATGGGCGACCTGAATGACGGTCCCGGCCTCGACGAATACGAACACCTGTTCAACCGCTCATCGGTCGAGATCCTGCTGGGCGACGAGATGGCCGACCCCCACGCGCGCGAGGCGCTGCAAAGACGCATCGGCGCGATGCCGTCCACCGCCCGCTTCAGGCTGGCGGGCGAGGAACGCTACCTCTCGGCCCTGCTCGACTACATCATGATTTCGCCCGGTCTCGCCGCGCGGCAGCCGTCCTGGCGCATCTGGCACCCCTTCGACGACCTGCGCTGCTGGCGCGTCCCCGAACTGCGCGAGGCGCTGCTGCTCGCCTCCGATCACTACCCGGTGACCCTCGACATCGCGATCTGACGCCTTTCGCGCAATTGTCACTTAACGGGAATGCCCCGCGCGCCTATATTGCCCTCATGCGCGCTCTCCTTCTCCCCCTCGCGATCCTGATCGCCACCTCCGCCACGGCGGAGGAACAGAAGGGCCGCTCGTTGATGGAAGAGGGCATGAAGCTCTTTTTCGAGGGCCTGAAGGACGAGATGGAGCCGACCCTGCGCGACTTCGGCGCGCTGGCGGATGAATTCGGCCCGCCGATGCAACGTTTCCTGCGCGAAATGGGCCCGGCCCTGGCCGAGATCATTGCAACGGTCGAGGACTGGACCCAGTATCAGACGCCCGAGATCCTGCCCAACGGCGATATCCTGATCCGACGCAAGGTGGATAAGACGCCCGACGATCAGCCCGCCAAGCCCGCGCCCAACGCCAACCCGACCACGGACCTCTAACTCGGCATCAGCTCAGCTTGCGGATGGTGACGCTCGCGCCCATCGCCTGCGCCAGCGAGGCCAGCCGCGATTGCGCCACCTCGCCGTAAAGCGGCATCGCCTGCTCCGGCATCGCCAGCATCAGTCGCTTGCGCCGCGGGTTCCACTCGAAGTGGCCCATCAGGTCGGTGTTCTGCATCCACAACATCGCCCCGAAGCGCATCGCCTTGCCCAGCACCTCGGCCATCTGCTGGCCCTTGGCGTCCAGCAGGTCATACAGCGCCTCGAACGGCGTGCCCGCGCGCTTGTTCGAATAGCGGTGCAGCAGCGCCAGACCAAGGAACACCCGCTCGGAATGCTTCAGCCCGCCCAGGTTGGCGCGCGTCGCATTGTCGAAACAGACCTCGGCGCGGTAATCGGGATGCGCCCGCCAGCTGACGTCGTGCAGCAGGCAGGCCGCCTTGATCAGCCGTTTCTGGGCCACGGTCGCTGCCGGGAACAGCGGCAGGACGAAATCGTGCAGGATGCGTCCGAACCCCGGCAGCCGGGCGTCCTTGGCCTCGGCGAACCGGCAGGCTTCGATCAGCGGGTCGCGGTCGCGCTGGCGCTGCGACATCTGCTCGTAGAGCAGCCCCTCGCGGATACCGTAGGACGAAATCGCGATGTCCAGCGGCCGGAACTGCCGCACCAGCCGCCCGAGGATCTCGGCGGCAAACGGCACCAGCTCAAGCCGCGCGTTGGACAGCCCCGTCTGCGCCTTGATCGTATCGAGGCTGTTTTCGGCAATAAAAGCCAGCGTCTCGCGCACTGCCGCATGGCTCATCCGGTATTCGTGCAGCACCTTCAGCGGATATTTGCGCCGCTCCATGTCGATCTTCGCGATGGCCCGCCAACTGCCGCCGACCAGGAACAGCCGGTCGTGCTGCGGACCCATCCGCTCGCTCAGCTTCTCCATCACCGTGCGGATGTGTTCGCCCCTCTTGCGCGCGCCCCCCGCCAACGTCTTCAGCTTCAGCGGCCCCAGGTCCGAGGTCGACAGCCGCTTGCCGATCTTGCCCTCGCGGATCTCGGCCAACTCCATCGACGACCCGCCAAGGTCGCAGACCAGACCGTAGGCCCCCGGCCATCCCAGAAGCACACCCTGCGCCGACAGCCGCGCTTCTTCCTCGCCGTCGATCACCCAGATCGGCAGGCCGGTTTTCTCCAGCACCTCCTGCCGGAAGGCGGGCCCGTCCGAGGCATCGCGCACCGCAGCCGTCGCCACAGCCGTCAGGCGCGGCAGGCCCATACCTTCCGCCAGCAGCTGGAACCGGTGCAGCGCCGCCAGCGCCCGGACCCGCCCTTCCGGGTTCAGCTTGCCTGTTTCGGCCACGCCGGCACCCAGCGCGCACATGATCTTTTCATTATAGAAATAGGCCGGCGACCGTGCCGCACCGTCGAACACGACCAGACGGACCGAGTTCGAGCCGATATCGACCACCCCCACCTTCGACAGCGCGCGGCTGGCGGGATCTTCGAACAACGGGCGACCGAAAGGCCCCCAGTCCGGTGCACTGTGTTCGGGAAGCTGGTTCATGGAACTCCGGGCCTTGCGCGGGCGAGACTGCGCGATGATCGGTCCGCGGTCAATCGCCCGATCGCCGCAGGTGCAGCCTGTGGCTCAATCCTCGGTATGCGTCAGCTGCGGCACGTCCTTCGCCCCGGCCGATCCCCGGCCGGACAGCGACGGGTTCTCCATGAAGAAGCGATGGCAGTTGAAGGCGAACGTTCCCTCTGGCACCGGCGAGCGCTGGAACTTCCCGTCCGCGGACATCACCCAGCTTTGCGCCACGTCCGCCAGGTTCGCCGCCATGATCTGACTGACGATCTGCGCCTTGACCGTGGCGTTCTCGATCTCGACCAGCGTCTCGACCCGCCGGTTCAGGTTGCGCCCCATCCAGTCCGCAGAAGAGATGAACACCCGCGCCCGCTTGGACGGCAGCTCGCGCCCGTTGCCGAAACAGACGATGCGCGAATGCTCGAGGAACCGCCCGACGATGGACTTGACGCGGATGTTCTCGCTCAGCCCCTTGATCCCGGGCCGAAGCCCGCAAATCCCCCGGATCACCAGCGAAATCTTCACCCCGCCCCGGCTCGCCGCGTACAGCGCGTCGATCACCTCGGGGTCGATGAGCGAGTTCATCTTGGCCCAGATCACCGCCGGCCGCCCCGCCTGCGCATGGCCGATTTCCGCCGCGATCAGTTCCAGCAGGCGCGGCTTCAGCGTCAGCGGCGAGATTGCCAGGTTCTCGAGGCTTTCGGGCTGGGCGTAGCCCGACAGGTAGTTGAACACCTTGGTCGCATCGCGCCCCAGCCGTGCGTCGCAGGTGAAGAAGCTGACGTCAGTGTAGATGCGAGCCGTGATCGGGTGATAGTTCCCGGTGCCATAGTGTGTGTACGTCACCAGCGCATCGCCCTCGCGTCGCACGACCGTGGAAATCTTCGCGTGCGTCTTCAGGTCGATGAAGCCATAGACCACATGCGCCCCCGCCCGCTCCAGCCGCCGCGACTGGCGGATATTCGCCGCCTCGTCGAACCGCGCCTTCAACTCGACCAGCGCCGTCACCGACTTGCCGTCCTCCGCCGCCTCGCACAGCGCCTCGACAATGGGCGAGGTCTTGGAGGTGCGGTACAGAGTCTGCTTGATCGCCACCACGTCCGGATCCCGCGCCGCCTGTTGCAAGAAGCGGATCACCATGTCGAAGGTCTCGTAGGGATGATGCAGCAGCATGTCCTTCTGCCGGATCGCCGCGAACATGTCGCCTTCGAAGTCCAGCACCCGCTCTGGCACACGCGGCGTGAACGACGGCCAAAGCAGATCGGGCCGCGAATCGATCACCAGTTTCGATAGGTCGGCCACGCCCAGCATCCCGTCGACCGAGATCACCTCGCTCCGCTCCACCCCCAGTTCGCGCATCACCGGTCGCAGCAGCGCCTCTGGCGCACCCGAGGAATGCGTCAGCCGCACCACCTCGCCCCGCCGCCGCCGCTTGAGCGCGACCTCGAAGCCGCGCACCAGATCCTCGGCCTCTTCCTCGACCTCCAGATCGCTGTCGCGCAGCACCCGGAATTCGAAATGCGAGGTCAGCCGATAGCCCGGGAACAGCTGCCCGATCTCCAGCAGCAGGAACTCTTCCAGCGGCAGGAAGCGGTTCTTGCCCGGCGCTGAAGGCAGCGCCACAAAACGGTCGATCTGGGCGGGAACCGGTAGCAACGCCTGCAAGGACCGCCCATCGCGAACGCGCTCCAGCTCCAGCGCCAGGCAATAGCCGGTGTTCGGGATGAAGGGAAATGGATGCGCCGGGTCGATGGCCAGCGGCGACAGCACCGGAAACACCTTGGCGATGAACACATCCGCCAGGAACTTGACGTCCGCCGCCTCCAGCTTCTCGCGCGTCAGGACCGAGATCCCGGCCTCTTCCATCTCGGCGAACAGCTTGACGATCATCCGCTGCTGGGCCTGCATCAACCGCCGCGCGTCTTCCGATATCAGCACCAGCTGCTCGGCCGGGGACAGCCCGTCGGCGGCGGGGGTTGTGTTCCCCGCAATTGCCAGCTCGCGCAGACCCGCGACGCGGACCGTAAAGAACTCGTCGAGATTGTTCGCCGAAATCGATACAAACCGCAGCCGCTCCAGCAGCGGCACGCGCGGGTTCTCGGCCTCTTCCAGAACGCGCCAGTTGAAGCCCAGCCAGCTCAGTTCGCGATTGTAGAACCGGCTTGGTCCGGTGATGTCCACATCGTCAAGCGCGATGGCCTCGGGGAAGTCGGACTGAAGGAAGTCTGCGTGTGTCATGTGCGGGCGGTATCAAGGCTTTGTGACCGCACCGTGACAGAATTCACCCCGCCCCGCCAGCCTCGCCCAGAACCTCGGCGGCCAGCGCCCGGCTGACCTTGCGCCCCTGTTCCAGCGCCCGCCGGTCGATCCACGCCACCGTCTCGGCGGCGGCCGCGAACGACCGCTCGCCGTGCCGCACGATATAGGCGATGGCCTCGGCGGGCGGGGTCAGCTGCCGGTCGGCGAACAGCTTTGCCAGCACGGCGGTCAGCAGCGCGTCGTCCGGCGGCTCCAGCGCCACATGGCAGGCCGCGTCGATCCGGCTTTGCGCGTCCGGCAGCGCCAGCCCCCAGCGCCGCGGCGCGGCCCGTCCCGTCATCAGCAGCCGCGTCCGGGTCGGATTTGTCAGGTTCCAGAGGTGAAACAACGCCTCCAGCCCATCCGCGTCCGAAGAAATTTCCGGCACATCCTCTACCGCCACCGGCCCTTCGGCCAGCAAGGGCAGGTCAAGACCAGCCAGATCGCGTGCCGCCACGATCCGTGCATCGTTCGCGGCCGCCCAGACATGCACCAGATGCGTCTTGCCAGACCCCTCGGGCCCGGTCAGCGCCAGTTGCGGCACCCCCCAGCGTTCGGGCGCGTCGATCATCGCCACCGCCAGCGCATTCGACGGCGCCACGAAAAAGTCGTCGCGCCCCAGCACCGTCCGCACGGGCAGGTCCAGGCTCAGCTGCCGCGGGCTCACGGTTCGGGCGGCCCGACTTCGCCGGAGTAAAGGCGGCTGCCCCGGTATTGCTCGACCGCAAAGCGCGCCAGAACACCCAGCGCCGCCGCCACCGGCACCGCGACCAGCATCCCGACAAAGCCGAACAGCGCCCCGAAGACCGACAGCGCCAGCAGCAGCCAGACTGGATGCAGCCCGACCGAATCCCCCACCAGCTTGGGCGTCAGGATATTGCCCTCGACCACCTGCCCCAGCACGAAGATGCCCGCGACGATGCCGATGGACAGCCAGTCGCCCCAGAACTGGAACAGCGCCAGCCCGATCGCCAGCGCCCCGCCGATCAGGGCGCCGAGATAGGGGATGAACGTCACCAGCCCGGCCACCACGCCAACGACCAGCCCGAAGTTCAGCCCCACCGCCATCAGCGCCACGGCGTAATAGGTGCCAAGGATCGCGCTGACCGTGCCCATGCCCCGGATAAAGGCCGACAGCGTCTCGTCGATCTCGCGCGCCAGCCGCCGGATCACCGGCGCATGTTCGCGCGGCAGCAATTCGTCCACACGGGCGATCATCCGATCCCAGTCCAGCAGCATGTAGATCGCCACCACCGGCACCACGACCAGCAGGATCACCACGTTGATCAGCGACATCGCAGAGCCCAGCACGGTCTCGACCAGCGCCGGCCCCCGCTCTTTGATCGCCTCGCCGAAGGTGGCCAGCGTCTGGCGCACGGTCGAGTTGCCGTCCAGCAGCGACGGGAACCGCTCGCCCAGGAAGGTCTGGAAGCGGTTTGCCAGTTGCGGCAGCACCTGCACCAGTTCGACCGTCTGACGGATCAGCGTCGGCACTACCAACAGAACCGCCAGCAGGAACAGCAGCGCCGCGACCACCGTGATCAGCGCCGTCGCGCCGGCCCGGCTCATTCCCGCCCGCTCCAGCCGGTCGGCCACCGGATCGATGAAATAGGCAATCGCCCCACCGACGATGAACGGCAGCAGCACGTTGCCCAGCGACCAGAGCACCACGGCAAAGACCGCCGTGGCGATTCCCCAGTATTTCAGCTGATCCCTGACCGGCAGCGACATCGCGCGCTAGACTCCCTTACCCGGGCTGACATTGCCCATGCAGGGTCACGTTTCAAGGGGGAGACCCGGAAAACCCCGGCGCTTGACACTTGCCGCCCGCGCGGCGCTCATGCCCGCAATCCAAGGAGACCCCCATGCGCACCGCCTTTGACGCCGAACTCGAATCCCGCCTCGTCCGCTATGCCGCCATCGACAGCCAAAGCGACGAGACCTCGCCCACCTCGCCCAGCACCCCCCGCCAGCTCGACATGGCGCGGCTGCTGGTGCGCGAACTGGCCGAGATGGGGGCCGAGGACGTGACCCTGACCGACTACGGCGCAGTGCTGGCGACGATCCCCGCGACGGTCGAAGACGCGCCCGTGGTCGGTTTCTGCGCCCATGTGGACACCGCGCCGCAGTTCAACGCCACGGGGGTGAAACCCGTCGTTCACAAGGGTTACAACGGCGGCGACATCGCCTTTCCCGACGCGCCGGACCTCGTGCTGAACCCGACCGTCTCGCCCTACCTGGCCGAGAAGGTGGGCGAGGACATCATCACCGCCAGCGGCACCACCCTGCTCGGGTCCGACGACAAGGCCGGCGTCGCCATCATCATGACCGCCGCCCGCCACCTGCTGGCCGACCGCTCGATCCCCCACGGCAAGCTGCGCCTTGCCTTCACGCCCGACGAGGAAATCGGCCGCGGCGTCGACAAGCGCCTGCCCGCCGACCTTGGCGCCGACTTCGCCTATACCTTCGACGGCTCAAAACCGGGAGAGATCGAATACGAAAGCTTCTCCGCCGATGGCGCGGTCGTGACCGTCACCGGCGTCAGCGCCCATCCCGGCTGGGCCAAGGACAAGCTGGTCAACGCCCTGCACCTCGCCTCCAAGATCGTGATGACGCTGCCGCATGTGACCCTGACGCCCGAGACCACCGAGGGCCGCGACGGCTTCATTCACCTCTACGAGATCACCGGCGGTTCGGCGGAAGCGAAGCTCAAGTTCATCCTGCGCGACTTCGAACTGGACGGCCTCGCCGCCAAGGGCGCGCTGCTGAAGCAGGTCTGCGAGACCGTCGCCGCCACCGAACCCCGCGCCGTCATCGACTGCGCCATCCGCCCGCAATACCGCAACATGCGCTACTGGCTGGAAAAGGACATGACCCCGGTTGATCTCGCCCGCGCCGCCGTGCGCGATGCGGGGCTTGAGCCGGTCTCGGTCCCGATCCGCGGCGGCACCGATGGTTCGCGTCTGACCGAGATGGGCGTGCCGACCCCGAACGTCTTCACCGGGATGATGGAGATCCACGGGCCGCTCGAGTGGATCTCGGTTCAGGACATGGCGAAAGCGACCGAGGTCTGCCTCAACATCGCCCGACGCGCGGCGGCAGGGTAACAGGGGGCGCTGCCCCCCGGCCTTCGGCCGCCCCCCGGAGTATTTGGGAAGAAAAGAAGGTAGGGGTTTGGGCATGACCTCACATGAAGAGCGAAACCGGCTTTCGTGGAATGCCGCCACGACGGCGCACAACGCGCAGAAGGGCGATCAGGTGGCGTTTTTCCGGGGCGGCGGATCAACGCTGTTCCCCGAAGAGGTTGCCCTGCTGGGCGACGTGAATGGCCGCTCCTTGCTGCATCTCCAGTGCAATTCCGGACAGGATAGCCTCAGCCTCGCCCGGCTCGGCGCTCGGGTGACGGGCGTGGACATCTCCGACGAGGCGATCCGTTTCGCCACCGAGCTGTCCCGCGACACCGCGATCCCGGCAAGGTTCGAACGTGCCGAGGTCGTCGCCTGGATGGAGGAGACCGAGGATCGCTTCGACATCGTCTTCGCCAGCTATGGCGTGCTCTGGTGGCTGCCCGACCTCGACGCCTGGGCGCGCGGCGCGGCGCGGGTGCTGCGCTCCGGCGGGCGCTTTGTTCTGGTGGAGTTCCACCCCGTCGCGCTGGCCTTCGACGAGGCCGGGCGGCCCGTCGATGACTACTTCGCTACCGGCCCCGTGGAGACGCCGGAGGGCGTCGGCGACTACGTCGGGCGGTCCGGCGAGGGGCTCGGCGCGACAGTCCCGGCGGTGCAGCCCTTCGTCAACCCGAATCCCAGCGTTGGCTTCCAGTGGGGGCTTGGCCAGGTTGTCACCACGCTGGCCCGCGCTGGCCTCACCATCGACAGCCTGAAAGAATACCCCTACCTCAACGGCTGGCGGCGCTTCGACCAGATCGAGGAGCGCGCCGGTCGCCGGATGCACCTGCCCGGCCAGCCCGCCCTGCCGCTGATGTTCGCTCTCGCGGCAACCAAGCCGCCCCTTGTCTCACCGTCGCCGAAACCCTAGACCGTCAGAACGTCCAGCCCTCCCGGAGCCCCCATGCGCCTGTCCCGTTACTTCCTGCCCGTCCTGAAAGAGAACCCGGCCGAGGCGCAGATCGTCAGCCACCGCCTGATGCTGCGCGCGGGCATGATCAAGCAGCAGGCGGCGGGCATCTATTCCTGGCT
>JAGRMS010000196.1 GCA_020441135.1 Pseudooceanicola sp. | reverse complement strand
GCCAGTTCCAGGGCGTGATCAGCGCCGCGACGCCCACCGCCTCCATCACGATCCGGTCGTTGGGGAATTTCTCGTTCAGCGGCTTGTCGAAGCGGAAGTCCTTGGCCGCCCGCAGGAAGTTCTTCAGGTGATAGCTGCCGGACGTCACCTGCGAGGCGCGCGCCATGTCGATGGGTGCGCCCATTTCGGCGCTGATCGCCTGGGCCAGATCCTCGGCGCGGGTGTCGTAGATCTCCAGCAGCTTCTCGACACAGGCGATCCGTTCCTCCGCCGGGCGATACATCCACCCCGGCAGCGCCGCCTTTGCCGCCGCGACGGCGGCATCGGTATCCGCCTTGCCGCCCAGCGAAATCACCGCGCAGGGCTCCTCGGTCGAGGGGTCGATGACCTGGAAGTCATTCGCCTGCGCCGGCTTGACCCATTTTCCGTTGATGTAGAATGCGCGCTTGTCGATCATCTGCTTGCTCCTGGACCGTCGCCGGCAGGGAGGGCCGGCGTTTTCGGCGGCACTCTGTCACTGCTGACCGGCAGCCACAAGACGAGGGGGTGCAAGCGGGCGCGGGAAGCATTAACTATAGCGTCAACGCCAACCAAGGGGGATTCCGACATGGGCCTGCGCATCAACGATACCGTTCCGAACTTCACCGCCGAGACCGACCAGGGCACGATCACTTTCCACGACTGGATCGGCGACAGCTGGGCGATCCTGTTCTCGCACCCGAAGGACTTTACGCCGGTCTGCACGACTGAATTCGGCGCGGTCGCGCAGCTGGCCGACGAGTGGGCCAAGCGGAACACCAAGGTCATCGGCATCTCGGTCGATGGCGTCGAGGACCACAGGAAATGGAAGGGCGACATCGAGAAGTTCGCCGGCGCCAAGGCCGGTTTCCCGATCATCGCCGATGACGGGCTGGCGGTCGCCAAGGCCTTCGACATGCTGCCCGCCGACGCCTACCTGCCCGATGGCCGTACGCCCGCCCACAGCGCCACCGTGCGCTCGGTCTTCATCATCGGGCCGGACAAGCAGCTGAAGCTGTCGATGACCTACCCGATGACGGTTGGGCGCAACTTTGCCGAGGTGCTGCGCGCACTCGACGGGTTGCAGATGACCGCCAAGGGTGTCGCAACGCCCGCCAACTGGACCGTTGGCGACGACGTAATCATCCCGGCGACGGTCAGTGACGAGGACGCCAAGGCGAAGTTCGGCGACTTCACCAAGCACTTCCCCTACCTGCGCACGACCAAGGCGCCGAAGTAGTCACATCCCCAGCATCCGGCTGTGTACCCGCCCCAGGGCGGGTGCCTCGGCCCAGTCGCGCGGCTCTGTCAGCCGCGCCAGCGTGCGGGCGCCAAGGCCCATGGCCAGCGCGCCCGCAATGGCGGTCAGGAACAGCGGCGCGAAGATCATCTGGAGCGTGGCGAAATCCATCACCTTCAGCTGGCTGAACACGCCCAGCGCCAGCGCCGACAGCCAGCAGGACAGCGAGACGCCCGCGATGGTGGAGAGCCGCAGCCGGTCCTGCATTGGAAAGTCGCCGAAGCGCAGCCCGGCCAGCCGGGCATAGCGGGGCAGGGCCCAGGAGCCGATCATCAGGGCGTTGAGACTGAGGAGCGTCACCACCGCGAGCTTGACCACCAGCTTGGGCGAGAACTGGGCGATATCGAAACCGGTGCGGATCCAGAGGATGTAAAGCCCGCTGACCCAGAGCAGCGCCAACCCGCCGAGGATGATCCGGTGCAGACATCGCAGCATCCAGACGTCGCGGCTGCCCACCGGCGACAGGAACGAACGCAGCGCCACCAGGTCCGCCACCAGCGCAAGGCCCAGCCCGCAGGCGATCCCGGTCAGATGGCCCGCACGGGCAAGATCCAGCAACAGGACGCTATCGGGCATCGGGGCACTCCGGGGGCAGGGCCGCCGTCTGGCAGGACGGCGCGGCGGGTGAGCAGATGCCTCACCCTAGGGCGCGCTTCGGGGGGCAAGCGTGGCCGGTCCGGGGCAAATTCGTGGCAGTTGGGCGGATGATGCTGCAACACTCGGTATTTGCTCGACTTGCCGAGATGGACGCGGCGTGCATCATTGCTGCTATGTCCACCGTTCCGCCGAGACACCTGCAAGAGCCGCCTCTGGCAACGCCGATCCTCGAATGGTGGGCCGGATGCTACGACCATGCATTTGTCGTGCTGAACCCCTTCTTTCGCGTGCCTGGCCATGCGCCCGCGACATCCGCCTACAGTACGGTCAGGACCGGGCCGCTGTCCGTTGGGGAGATCGTCGATCTTGTCAGCTCACCGCAACCGCCCCAGCCGAACAGGGCGCCGGAGGATTTCGACAGCCTGATCAAGGCAACGGGTCAACCCGTGTCCTGGGACGAGATCCGCCGGGCAATCGACGCGCCCTCGGGTATGGAGTTCTATCGAACCGTCTGGCTTTGGACGGTTCAGTGCGAACGCAAAGACAGGAACGCGGTCATTGCCGACGCGCTGTCTCGTCATTGCGACGCGACCGCGACCTATTCTCCCGAGGAGGACATGCTCCCCGCTGTGATGGAGCCGATGCTCGGCCGCTATCTTGCGGCGCATGGGCTGGAGACGGTCACGCTTTGGAGCGAATGGCGGGACAAGAGCCTGGAAGTGACGGTGGCCTCGCTGATGCCTGGCAATCCAGCCCTCCGGCTCCCTCGGGACAAGGTGGCCGCCGTGACCGCGCCGGGACTCATCATGTGCTGGGCCTTCGATGACGTGTCCGCACTCATGGCGATGACCGATGCGCGCCTCATTCAGGCCGACCCGAAGGATTTTTTCGAGATCCTGTCGGTGACGCCGGACATGTATCCGGACGTCTTCAACCCGCAAGACGCAAACCCACGCCGACCGGGCAGGCGGCAATGAAAAGACCCCGGCGTCTCCGCCGGGGCCTCTGATCTTCCGATCGCTCGCGCGGATTACTCCGCTTCGGCTTCGGCCTTTTCCTTCGAGACTTCCTGGCCGGTCTCCTGGTCGACCACCTTCATCGACAGGCG
>JAGRMS010000016.1:4123-5910 GCA_020441135.1 Pseudooceanicola sp. | reverse complement strand
CGGCGAGGATGTCGCCGGACTTCACGGTGTCGCCCTCCTTCACCAGCCATTTCGCCAGCGTGCCCTCTTCCATGGTCGGAGACAGGGCGGGCATGAGGATATCGGTAGCCATCGTTCGGACTCACTCCATGCATTCGGTGCGGTAATCTTGCATCGCCGTGATTGCGGCCTCGGCGCGGGCCTGCTGATCGGCGCCAATCAGCGACAGGGTCGGTTGGGGTTCGTCGATCACCGACCGGCAGATCGTCGCGTCGCAGGTGGCGCCCATCTTGGTCATCACGGCGGCATGCTCGGCCGGACCGGTCAGCTCGCCCTCCCAGACGTTTTCCGCGCCGCTTTCGGCCCGCAATTCCAGGTTGGTGCCGCCATCGAAGACCGTCACCTTCGCCTTGTCCAGGTTGACCTTGGCAAGGTCCAGCCGCACCCATCCCTTGATCGGCGCGCCCCGGTAGACGGTCTCGATCTCGTAGCTGACCACGCAGCCCTCGCCGCGGCCGATCGCGCTCGACTCCGGCGTTCCGGGCGTTCCGGTCTCCAGCGCGGCCTTCAGCGCATCGAAGGCCGGAGAGGACGCGGTCTCGTCGGTGGCGAGGGCACCGCTGGCCGCCTGCGCCGCCAGGGGCAGGGCCGGAATCAGCGCCAGAAGGGCAATCGTGAGCCGGGGCATGGAAAAATCCCTTGCTTTGACAATCCTGTCCGCTGCCGGATCGCCCGCCTGTCTGCAACACAGGTGCAGAGGTTGCATCACGCCGCCTTTTCGTCCTGCGGCACCACCTCTGCGTAGATGTCGGTCCAGAGTTCCGAGACATCCGGTTCCGGGCTTTCCTTGGCGAATTCCGCCGAGGCGTTGACGATCTCCTTGATTTCCTTGTCGATCTCTTTCAGCTGGTCCTCGGTCGCGTGCTTGCCGGTCAGCAGCATGCCGCGCACCTGCTCGATCGGGTCGCGCTCTTCACGCATCTTCTGCACTTCCTCGCGGGTCCGGTATTTCGCCGGGTCCGACATNNCCTTGTCGGTTTCAATCTCGGCGATCACATCGCCGGCCGAAACGCTGTCGCCTTCCTTGACCAGCCATTTGGCAAGATTGCCCTCTTCCATCGTCGGGGAAAGCGCGGGCATGAGAATTTGGATCGGCATCGCACGCCTCCCTTACAAAGTGATGTCGGTATAGAGTTCAGATTCGTCAAGCAGCGGATCGTTCTGGGCGAAGTCGGCAGCCTTGGCGACGATGTCGCGGATTTCCTTGTCGACGGCCTTCAGATCGTCTTCCGTAGCCTGCTTGGCCTCGATCAGCCGCATCTTCACCTGTTCGATCGGATCGTGCTCGGCCCGCATCTTCTGGACTTCGTCCTTGGAGCGGTATTTCGCCGGGTCCGACATCGAGTGACCGCGATAGCGGTAGGTCTTCACCTCGAGGATATAGGGCCCGTTGCCCGCCCGGCAGTGCGCCACCGCCTTTTCGCCCGCTTCCTTGACCGCCAGCACGTTCATGCCGTCGACCAGTTCGCCCGGGATGCCGAAAGCCTCGCCGCGCTTGTGGATTTCCTCGGTCGAGGTCGACCGCTTCTGCGCGGTGCCCATGGCATACTGGTTGTTCTCGATCACGAAGATCACCGGCAGCTTCCACAGCGCCGCCATGTTGAAGGCCTCGTAAACCTGGCCCTGGTTCGCCGCGCCATCGCCGAAGTAGGTGAAGGTCACGCGGCCGTTGTCCTTGTAGCGGTCGGCAAAGGCGAGGCCCGCGCCCAGCGGCACCTGCGCGCCGACGATGCCGTGCCCGCCGTAGA
>JAGRMS010000016.1:0-4084 GCA_020441135.1 Pseudooceanicola sp. | reverse complement strand
CCCTTGCCCTTGGAATAACCGCCCTCGCGGCCTGTCAACTCGGCCATCACGCCGTTGGCGTCCATGCCGCAGGCCAGCATGTGGCCGTGGTCGCGATAGGAGGTGATCCGCTTGTCGCCCTCTTCCGCCGCCGCTTCCAGTCCGACGACGACGGCTTCCTGCCCGATGTAGAGGTGGCAGAACCCCCCGATCAGGCCCATGCCGTAAAGCTGCCCGGCCTTTTCCTCGAATCGGCGGATCAGCAGCATGTCGCGGTAATAGCCGAGCATCTCGTCGGCGGAAACGTTTGGTTTCGTTGCAGTTTTCCGCGTGGCCATCGGCGCGACCTCCCCCTGTCGGAAAGATAGTTTAGTGTTAAACTATCTAATATTCGAAAAACGGCCCGCTGGCGAGGGCCTATTTGACGCGGGGTCGGGTGTCTGGAGCGTGTCGCGCTCAGTTGGAGTCGCGTCCTCGGCTGCCGAAGGCGATTGTGCGCGACATGCTCTAGCGGATGACGATCTCGTCCGCGCGCAGGTATCCGAGCACGGAGCGCGCCTGCTGGTCAAGCAGGTCGAGGTCGAGATAATCGTCGGACATCCGCCGCGTCAGGTTCTCGGCCTCGGCGATCCGGACCTCCAGCGCGTCAAGCTCGCGGCGCAGCGTGGTGGCCTCGGCGGAGATTTCCACCCGGCGGAACACGCCATAGTCCCCCTGGACGGCGGCAAAGGTGAAATAGGCGCCCAGGCTGAACGCCAGGGCGAAGAACACGATGCCGCCGAAACCTTGCCGCGTGGAACGGGTCAACTCTGCCTCTTCCGGCGCTCTTGGTTGGCGCCTTCGGGCACTATGGCACAGGCGATTCGCGCTGTGAATGCCCGCGCACGGAAAGGCGCGGGCAGTGGCAGACTGTGGCCGGCAGGACTCAGCCGGCGACCGAGGCCGCGTGGATGCTGTCGATGGTCCTGGCGATGGTCGCGTTGAAATCGGCATCGGCCTGCTGCGCCGACAGCCCCTCGGTCAGCGCGCGGCTGAAAGATGCGATGACTCCGGTGTTCTGCGCCAGCCGCGTGTTGGCCTCGTCGCGCGAATAGCCGCCGGACAGGGCGACCACGCGCATCACTTTCGGATGGTCGACGAGGGGTTTGTAAAGGTTGGCCTTTTCCGGCAGCGTCAGCTTCAGCATGACCTGCCGGCCATCGGGCACGCCATCCAGGCAACGGGTGATCTCGGCCAGCAGGATATCCTCGGCGGCGGCCTTGTCGGCGATCGAGATGGTGACTTCCGGTTCGATGATCGGCACCAGCCCCTTCGCCAGAACCTGGCGTCCGATGTCGAACTGCTGTTCCACCACGGCCTTGATGCCCGCAGGCGACGCCGCGTCGATCACCGAGCGTTCCTTGGTCCCGAAGATGCCCTTGGCGACAGCGCGGTCCAGCAGCGCGTCCAGCCCCGGCATCGGCTTCATCAGCTTGACGCCGTCCGAGGCCCCCTCAAGCCCCTTGTCGATCTTCAGGAAGGGCACCACCCGGCGTTTTTCCCAAAGGAACTGGGCGGCGGGCATCCCTTCGATCTCGCGGTCCATCGTCATCTCGAACAGGATCGCGCCAATCACCTTGTCGCCGGTAAAGGCCGGGGCGGTGGCGATGCGGGCGCGCATGGCGTGGATCAGGTCGAACATCTCGGCGTCCGAGGCATAGGCGCCGGCCTCGACCCCGTATTGCTGCAACGCCTTGGGGGTGGACCCGCCGCTCTGGTCGAGCGCGGCGATAAAGCCGCCGGCTTGGGTCATCTGCTTGGTCTGATCGGCGTTGGGCATGGGAAAACTCGCTGAAAAAGGGTGGTTGCGGCGGTGTTTAGGCCAGCCGCATCTGCGTTTCAACTGAGGCGCCGACTGTTTGCGCCAACATTCAGCGCAGCCGTCCGGGCACGTCCTTGGCGATCCAGTCGCGCAGCACGCCCGCGTCGATGCTGGCGGCCTCGGGCGCCCAGGCGGCGGCGTCGCCGCGCAGGCGCATGATCTCGCCGATCTCGTCGCGCAGCGCCGCGCTGGCGGCATCGCCCGCCGCCGCGCCCAGCGACGACCAGTAATAGGCGGCAAGCCAGGAACGCGGGCGGCGCGTGCCGCCAAGGAACTCGCGTGCGGCGGTGCGCATCCCGGCGATGTCACCGTAAAGTGCCTCGTCCGGCCCTCCCATCAGCACGCGCTGTTCCTTCAGCGCATCGGCGAAGGACAGCTTGCGCTCGATCCGGTCGAGCAGCGCCAGCCCGCCGGGCAGGGGGGCCGCGCGCAGGGCGTGGCTGTAGGCATCGACCGGGTTGGTCTCGGCGATCTCACTGGCGATCAGGAAGGACGCCCGGGTATCGCCCGCGCGTGCCAGCGGCAGCAGCAGCTTGATGCCGCCGTTGACGTTCTTCGGCGCGCCGATGCCGGTCATCAGCGCCCGGCCGATGGCAAAGGCGTCGGCGGGGGGCGTCTCGGCCTTCAGCGCGGCGTCGAGGTCCGCCACCGGGATGGCGACCGACAGCAGCGGCTGGCTGTGCGACACCGAGGGGTTCAGCGCGTCGAACAGCGGCGCGAAGCGCGGTTCCTTGCCGAGGTCGATCCGAAGCGGAGCCTGTTCGACGGCGGTCGCCACGACGATCTGCCGCCCCGAGGTCAGGAAGCTTGCCGCCACCGCCCCGGCATCGCGGGCGAAGGCGGCCTGCCTGTCGGTCAGCGCCGCACCGTCATTGGCCTGCGCCAGCATCTGCTCGAGTCCCGCGCCGACGACAGGGGCCAGCGCCTCGGGCGTGGCCCTTTCGGGCGGCATGAACTTGCGGGCAATGTCCCAGGCGCCGCGGTCCTGCACCGCGATCACCACGCCGTTCAGGTCGACGCCGCCCACCGGCTCGGGCTTTTCCCGCGTGAAATCCATGCGATAGCTGATGTAGTCGAGGTCGATGTCCGCATTCACCGTCGCCAGCTTGTCCAGGTCTGCGCTGATCCGCGCCAGCATCCCGCCCGAGGGGTAGTCATAGGTCAGGTCGGTCTCGATCCGCCCCGCCGTCACCTGTGGCAGGCCGATGCCGCGCAGCATCCCCGCGACCTCGAAGGGCAGGCATCCGGCCTCCATCGCCGCGCCGTCCAGCGCGATGCGGAACCGCCAGGTGTCGCGCACGTCGATGGGCTGGCCGTTGATCGTCAGCCGCTCGACCCGCGCCTGGCACATCCCTTCGGGGCGGTCAGGCAGGTAGGGCGCGATGCGCAGGCCCGTCAACGTGATCTTCATCGCCAGCGGATCGACGCTGACCTGGTCATAGCGCACATCCGCCAGCAGCCGCGCCCAACTCATCACCGAATGCAACGCCAGCGTGCCGAGGCTCTCGACCGTAAACAGGTCTGCGAAACGCGGGCGGGTGTCCTCTTGCGCCGCCGCGGGCAGGCTCAGCGCCGCCAATGCGGCGAGGGTGGTCAGGGGCTGTCTCATCCGGGGCTCCTCCCAAAGGCGCGCCCGGACAGGTTAGCTCATTTCTCCAGCGCGGCAACGCCCGGCAGCACCTTGCCTTCCATCCATTCCAGGAACGCGCCCCCGGCGGTGGAGATATAGGTGAAGTCGTCACCCGCCCCGGCCTGGTTCAGCGCCGCGACGGTATCGCCGCCGCCCGCGACGCTCACCAGTTGGCCCGCCTTCGTCAGTTCCGCCGCCCTGCGCGCGGCGGCATTGGTGGCGGCGTTGAAGGGCTCGATTTCAAAAGCTCCAAGCGGGCCGTTCCAGATCAACGTGCGGGCATTCCCGAAGGCGTCGGCGATGGCCGCGACGGTCTGCGGCCCGGCATCGAGGATCATCGCCTCGGCGGGGCAGGCATCCGCGGCGACCGTCTCGTTCGCGGCATGGGCCTTGAACTCCCGCGCGACCACAATGTCGACGGGCAGCAGGATGCGGCAACCGCCCGCCTTTGCCTTGGCCAGGATCTCGCGCGCCGTCCCGGCCATCTCGTGCTCGCAAAGCGACTTGCCCACGTCGATGCCCTGCGCCGCCAGGAAGGTATTCGCCATGCCCCCGCCGATCACCAGCGTATCGACCTTGGCGACGAGGTTGCCCAGCAGGTCGAGCTTGGTCGA
>JAGRMS010000195.1 GCA_020441135.1 Pseudooceanicola sp. | reverse complement strand
ACCAGAACGCCAACCGCGCCGCGGCACTGGTCAGCCAGCTTCTCGCCTTTTCGCGCAAGCAGACGCTGCAACCCGAGGTGCTCGACCTGGGCGACACCCTGGCCGACCTGACCCACCTGCTGAACCGCCTCGTCGGCGAACGGGTCACGCTGACGCTGACCCACGACCCGGTGCTGACGCCGATCCGCGCGGACAAGCGGCAGCTGGAACAGGTGTTGATGAACCTCGTCGTCAATGCCCGCGACGCGATGCCCGAAGGGGGCGAGATCCGGATCGAGACCGAGGTTATCGTGCTGGCCCGTGCGATTCACCGCGACCGCGCCACGGTGCCGCCGGGCGACTATGTCTGCGTCCGCGTGATCGACTGCGGTATCGGCATCGCGCCGGACAAGCTGAACAAGGTGTTCGAGCCGTTTTACACCACCAAGCGCACGGGCGAGGGGACGGGGCTGGGCCTGTCCACCGCCTACGGGATCGTCAAGCAGACCGGCGGCTACATCTTCGTCGACAGCGTGCTGGGCAAGGGGACGACCTTCATCATGTATTTCCCGGTTCACCGGGGCGAACCGGCGCCACGCCCCATCGAAAAGGCCGCGGCCCGGACCATGGCGACCAGCCAGGGCGAAGGCGTGGTGCTGCTGGTCGAGGACGAGGCGCCGGTCCGCGCCTTTGCCAGCCGCGCGCTGCGGCTGCGCGGCTACACCGTGCTCGAGGCCGAGTCGGCGGAAGACGCGCTGCGCACGCTCGAGGATCCGGCGCTGGACGTAGACATCTTCGTGACCGACGTGGTGATGCCCGGCATGGATGGCCCCAGCTGGGTGCGCGAGGCGCGCAAGACGCGGCCCGACGTCCGGGTGATCTTCGTCTCGGGCTATGCCGAAGGCGCTTTCGACGGCGGCATCGTCACCGTGCCGAACTCGGTCTTCCTGTCCAAGCCCTTCTCGTTGAACCAGCTGACCGAGACGGTCCACCAGCAGTTGCACTGATCAAAGCGGGTCGCGCTCCTGTTGAGTCACGCCCTCGGCTACGGCCGCGCGGCAGCGTTTGCGAAGCACAACGCGTTCGCGGCTGTCGCCGAGGACGGTTGAGCGCGACACGCTTCAGGCGATCGAGGCGTAGAGGTCGAACTCCTCGGCGCATTTGCGGCGCAGTTTGGCGGCGGTCTGCGGGCTCAGATCCAGCGCCATCTCGGGCGACACGTTCTCGCGCCGCGTCTCGGGGCGCGTGCCGAGCCGCGCCTCGAGGAAATCGTCCAGCCGCCTGGGGTCTTCGTGGCGGAACAGATATGTGACGCCGGTGCCATTGGGCCGCGTCTCCAGGAACTTCGCCTGGCTGCCCACATTCGCGAAACCGGGCCGGTCGCCCTGTGCATAGGCCGATACGAAATCGTCGAACGAGATGTTCTGCGTCGAATTGGGCTTGCCGTTCATGAACGGACGGCGCCGGTAGCGATACCAGCTGCCCAGCCAGCTGACCGGCTCGCGCATCACCGCCATCGTCTCCATCTCGACCCCGCAGGCTTTCTCGAACATCGGGCGGAAGAACCGGTTGTAGCGGTAGACCGGCGCGTGCTTCAGCTCGGGCGGGTCCGAGACAACGATGTCGGCGCGTCCGCGCAGCGCGCTTTCATAGGCCGTGGTGCCGGTTTTCGGAACCGAGAGGAACACCAGCCGTTCGGCGTAAAAGACCAGCATCGCCGCTCCCCGAAGAAATTTCCGCGGCTGACCCGCGGGCGTAAACCACTCCTTAACCCTGACCGGAAAAGGTTGTGAAGGGAAGAATTCGATTGAAATGTTCTCCTTTTGGTCCTAACTGGAACAAGAGGCGAACAAAGCAGCGATTGCCCCCATGATTGGGGTGTGACACAAGATAAGGGAACAGGACATGGCGGATCTACTCTCGATGGACAACCGGAAGAATGCCGACAAGCAGAAGGCGCTGGACAGTGCCCTGGCCCAGATCGAAAGGCAGTTCGGCAAGGGCTCGATCATGAAACTCGGCTCGCCCGGCGCGCTGCAGGAGATCGAGGCGAGCTCGACGGGATCGCTGGGCCTGGATATCGCGCTGGGCATCGGCGGGCTGCCGATGGGGCGGATCATCGAGATCTACGGCCCCGAAAGCTCGGGCAAGACGACGCTGACGCTGCATTGCATCGCCGAGCAGCAGAAGAAGGGCGGCGTCTGCGCCTTCGTCGACGCCGAACACGCGCTGGACCCGCAATATGCCAAGCGGCTGGGCGTGAATCTGGACGAGTTGCTGATCTCGCAGCCCGACACGGGCGAGCAGGCGCTGGAGATCGTCGACATGCTGGTGCGCTCGGGCGCGGTCTCGGTCGTGGTGGTCGACTCGGTCGCCGCGCTGACGCCGAAAAGCGAGCTCGAGGGCGACATGGGCGATTCGTCCGTGGGCGTGCATGCGCGCCTGATGAGCCAGGCGATGCGGAAGCTGACCGGTTCGATCAGCCGCTCGAACTGCATGGTGATCTTC
>JAGRMS010000194.1 GCA_020441135.1 Pseudooceanicola sp. | reverse complement strand
CCTTCGACCGCTACGAGTTCGACACCGCGGCGGCGATCTTGCTCCTGATCATCGGGATCGTCATGGCGCTCGAATACCTGTCGGGCATCGTCCGGGCGAGGGTTCAGTAATGCCGGTTCTGACACAAGCAAGCGGAGAGAAGATCTGGCGCCGCCGCACCACCGGGCAAAGCCTGGCGCTTTGGGTCGGCTGGCTCCTGGGCGTGGCGGTCTTCGTCTGGGCCTGGAACACGATTTCCGAGACAACGACCTGGTTCTTCGTCTGGGACGCCCCGCGCATCGCGGGCGATATCCTGGGCCGGGCGATGCCGCCCAAGTGGTCCTACATCGACCACCTCTGGTGGCCGATCTGGGACACGCTGAACATCGCCACGCTCGGCACGCTGATCGCGCTGGTGCTGGCGGTGCCCGTCGCCTTCCTCGCCGCGCGCAACACCACGCCCTCGGCGCTGTTCGTGCGGCCCGTCGCGCTGTTCGTCATCGTCGCCACGCGCTCGATCAACTCGCTGATCTGGGCGCTCTTGCTGATCGCGATCATCGGCCCCGGCGTCTTTGCCGGGATCGTCGCCATCGCGATCCGCTCGATCGGCTTCTGCGCCAAGCTGCTGTACGAAGCCATCGAGGAAATCGACCGCACCCAGGTCGAGGCGATCACCGCCACCGGGGCCAGCCGCTGGCAGGTTATGGTCTACGGCATCGTGCCGCAGATCCTGCCGGCCTTCGCCGGCATCTCGGTCTTCCGCTGGGACATCAACATCCGCGAATCGACCGTTCTGGGGCTGGTCGGCGCCGGCGGGATCGGATTGCAGCTGTCGGGCTCGCTCAACACGCTGGCCTGGCCGCAGGTCTCGCTGATCATCCTCGTGATCCTGCTGGCGGTGGTCATCAGCGAATGGGTTTCGGCCAGGGTGCGGAGCGCGATCATTTGACGCCCGAAGACGCCTTTGCCGCCTACGAGGCGGTGCGCGCCCGGCTGCCCGATGCCTCGCGCCCCGGCGCCTGCGTCCGGGCCGGGTCGCTGGACGACCTGGCCGGGGACTTCGACGTCTTCCTGCTGGATGCCTTCGGCGTGCTGAACATCGGCGAGACGGCGATCCCGGGCGTGGTGGACCGCATCGCGGGCCTGAAGGCGCGGGGCAAACGGGTGCTCGTCGTGACCAACGCGGCGGGGCATCCCCATGCCAAGCTGCTGGAGCGTTACACGCGGCTCGGCTACGACTTCGACCCCGCCGACGTGATCTCGAGCCGCGCGGCGCTGGTCGCCGGTCTGTCCGCCGGGCCTTCCCGGAATTGGGGCATGATGGCCTCCGCCGGGTATGGTCTGGGCGAGGCGGACGGCGTGATCGCCACCTACCTGCGCGAGGACGCCGAAGTTTACGCGCGTGCCGACGCCTTCCTGCTGCTTGGCAGCGCGGAATGGACCGACGCGCGGCAGGCGCTGCTTGAGGCCGCGCTGCTGGAACGCCCGCGTCCCGTCTACGTCGGCAATCCCGACATCGTCGCCCCGCGCGAGACCGGGTTTTCCGTCGAGCCGGGCTACTACGCGCATCGCCTCGCTGACCGTACCGGCGTGCAGCCGCAGTTCTTCGGCAAGCCCTTCGGCACCATCTATGACCTCGCCTTTGCCCGGCTGGGTCCGGTCGCGCGCGACCGGGTGCTGATGGTGGGGGACAGCCTGCATACCGACGTGCTCGGCGCGCAGGCGGCAGGCATCGCCTCGGCGCTGGTGGCAGGCTACGGTTTCTTCGCGGGCCACGACATCCTGACGCCGATCGAGCGGTCGGGCATCCGCCCCGACTTCATCCTCGACCGGCCCTGAACCTAATCCGCGCCCAGCAGCCCCGGCAGCACGTCGAAGTCGCCAAAGCGCAGCGCGGGGCGGAAATCCTCAATGGCCGTGCGCTGGTAGCCGCCCTCGAAATAGGCAAAGGCGACGTTCGCCGCCTTCGCGGTCAGCCAGTCCGTCTCGCTGTCGCCGATGTAGAAATCGCCGCCTGACCCGTCGCTGCCCAGCAGTTCGAAGGCGCGGTGCAACGGCGCCGGGTCGGGCTTCTTGACCGCCAGCGTGTCGCCCCCGACCACCGCATCGAAATAGGGCGACAGGCCAAGGTGGTCGCAGAGGTCGCGCGCCGGGGCCTCGGGCTTGTTGGTGCAGACGGCCATGCGAAAGCCCGCCTCGCGGAACAGGTCCAGCGCCCGCATCACCCCCGGATAGGGCCGCGTCTGCCCGGTCAGGTCTTCGGCATAGTAGCGCCGGAAGGCCGCCAGCGCAGCGTCGCGGGCGGCCGGATCGGGCGGCGCGCCGGAATGGTCCAGCGCGCGGCGCACCAGAACCTCGACCCCGCGGCCGATGAAGGTGATCACCGTCTCGCGGTCGAGCGCGGGCAGCGACAGGTCGGCCAGCATCCGGTTCGCCGCGCTACGCAGATCCCCGGCACTGTCGATCAGCGTTCCGTCGAGGTCAAAAACGAGAGTTTTCATGGATTTCCGGCCCGTCGTGCTATGTCCGCATCGACCTATCAGACCCTCGGAATTTGGCAAGCCTCGCCAAACCAGACGGTATGCAGCGGTATTCTAACCGGCTGAAAACAATGGCTTTCGCGATTGCAACAACTGCTCTAGCCTGCTGCCCATGGCGATCACCGACCACCCCCTGCGCTACGACCTCACGAACGAGCTGCACGCCCGCCCGTTCCCGTCGATCACCCTGCCCGCCACCGTGGTCTTCCTGGCCGTCAAGCAACCCGTGGACGCCGCCGCGCGCGACCGGGGCGCCGACCTCGCGCATCTCGTCGCGCTGCTCGACCGGCATGGCGCGGCGCATCCCCAGCCGGGCGCCACGCATTACTCGGGCCAGATCGGACGGCACGTCCTGAAATGGGAACAGCACGCCGAATTCGTCACCTACACCGCCTTCTGCCCCGGCCTCTCCGAACGCCCCTTCGACCCGGCGGATTTCGACGTCTTTCCCGGCGACTGGCTGGCCGCGGCGCCGGGGCAGCGGATCACCTCGATCCTGATGCGGCTCGACCGGCGCGGCGGCGATGGCGAGGTCGCGCACCGGCTCGACGGCTGGTTCGTGCCCGAAAGCCTGGCCGTGGCGCGGGTGCTGGACGATGCCGCCGTGGTCGCGGGCGATTTCCGCATCGACACCGGCGGGCACATGCGATTCGCGCTTTTCGCCGGGGACGACACCGGCGCGCGGCGGATCGGCCGCATCGTCCAGCGGCTCTGCGAGATCGAGACCTACAAAGCGATGTCGATGCTGGGCTTTTCCCGCGCCCGCGACCTATCGGGCCGGATCGGCGCGATGGAGGGGCAGCTGAACGCGCTGATGGCCGAGATGCAGGATTCGGTGACACCCGCCGAGCGCACGCTCGACCACCTGCTGCGCACGGCAGGCGAGATCGAAAGCGCGGCGACGCAGGCGGCTTTCCGTTTCGGCGCGACCGGGGCCTACGAAGCCATCGTCAACCAGCGCATCGCGGCGCTGCGCGAGGCGCGGTTCCTCGGGCGGCAGACCTTCTCCGAGTTCATGATGCGCCGCTACGAACCCGCCATGCGCACGGTCAAGGCGACCGAGCGGCGGCTGGGCGCGCTGGCGGAACGGGCGATGCGCACCGGCGACCTGCTGCGCACGCGGGTGGATGTGGAACGCAGCGCCCAGAACCAGGCGCTGCTGGCCAGCATGGACCGCCGCGCCGACCTGGCCCTGCGGCTCCAGGAAACGGTCGAGGGCCTGTCGGTTGTGGCGATCAGCTACTACGCCGTGTCGCTGGCGGGCTACCTGCTCTACCCGGTGGCCGAGGCGCTGGGGGCAAGCAAGGGGGGCCTTCAGGCGGCGGTCACTCTGCCGGTTGTGGCACTCGTCTGGTGGATGGTGCGGCGGATCCGGAAGCGGATCGGCTGAGCAGGGCGTTCATCCCCAGCGCGCCCCCGGCAATCGCCAGGATGGCGAGGATCGCGGCGAAGCTCAGCGTCGGCACGCCCGACAGGCCCGCACCCAGCGTGCAGCCCCCGGCCAGAACGCCGCCAAGGCCCATCATCACCGCGCCGGCCAGGTAACGCCCCGTCTGCCGCGGGGCCTCGAAGCTCTGCCACTGGAAGCTGCCGAAGGCCAGCGCGGCGGCCAGCGCGCCAAGGAACACGCCGCCGACCAGCGCCGGGCCGAAACTCGGCTCGATGGCGCTCGATGCGATGGTATAGAACAGGCTCTCGGCCGCGGGCAGGGTGAAGGACAGGCTTTCCATCGCGATCGGCTCGAATTCGTCGAACAGGACGTATCCGGTGCCGACCCAGCCCAGCGGCACCAGCAGGCCGATCAGCGCGCCGCCGACCAGCGCCAGCGGACGGTTGCCCGACCGCAGGGCGACGGCCAGCGCGGCCAGCGCGATCAGCGCGGCCCAGACCGGCGCGCCGCCGGGCAGGGCGGCGAGCGAGACGGCATCGCCAAGGTCCACCGTCAACGCGCCCAGCGTCGTGCGCACCGGGGCCAGCACGCCCTTCAGCGTGGCATGGGCGGTGATCGCGAAGACCACCACCACCAGCGCCGCCCGCAGATTGCCCGAGCCGGTCAGCACCGTCAGCCGCGAGATGCAGCCGCGCGTCAGCACCATCCCGGCGCCGAACAGCGCGCCGCCGATGACGATGGCGGCGACGGGCAGGGCAGGGGCCATGAAGCGGTGGTCCGCAAAGGTGATCCACCCGGCGGCAACGGCGGCCTGCGTGCCGATCACGGCGACGGCCAGCGCCATCAGCCAGACCCCCAGCGCCTGCTTGCGGTCCTCGCCCACCAGCGAGCGGCGGAAACAGAACTTCGTGCGTTCGGCAAGGACGCCGAACAGCAGGCCGATGCCAAGGCCAAGAAAGACCGAGGCTTCGCGGGCGGTGATGTCGAGACCGAGGGATTCGAACATATCAGGATGCTTTCGCGGGGCGGTTTGAGAACGATTTCCCAGATGGCGGGAATCCCGGCCGCAATCAAGCCTCGCGCGCGCGAGGCTTGCGGCGATATCGGAACGATTTCCCGGAATGCCCCCGATGGCCCGATCTTTGTCCCATGCGCGCGCGGGATTGCGGACGCCACCCTGCGGCGCGCGCCCGGCGAAGGGCGGTCGTTCTTATTTCACATCTGGTTCGGCAGGAACAGCACGATGCCCGGCAACAGCAGCAACAGGATCAGCCGCAGGATGTCCACCATCCAGAACGGCGTGACCCCCCGGAAGATCGTCGCCGTGGTCACGTCGCCCACCACGCCTTTCAGCACGAAGACGTTCAGGCCCACCGGCGGCGTGATCAGGCTGATTTCGGTCACGACGACGACGATGATGCCGAACCAGACCGGATCGAACCCCAGCGACGTCACCAGCGGAAAGAAGATCGGCACCGTCAGCAGCAGCATCGACAGGCTCTCGAAGATACAGCCTAAGAGGATGTAGACGAGGATGATCAGCGCCATCACCGCCCAGGGACCGACATCCAGCGCGGTGACGGCGGCGCGCAGACCTTCGGGCAGCCCGGCGAGGTTCACGAAGTTCGAGAAGATCCAGGCGCCGATCAGCACCGCGAAAAGCGAGGCGGTGGTGGTCGCCGTCTCGCCCAGCACCTCCTTGAAGTCGCCCCAGCCGAGACCGCCGCGCGCCAGAGCGATCAGGAAGGCCCCGGCGGCGCCCATGCCCGCCGCCTCGGTCGGCGAAAAGGTCAGGTGCAGCGGCCAGAAGTCCAGCGCGCCGTAAAGCCCGCCGATCACCAGCCCGAACAGCGCCAGCACCGCCCAGACGCCTTTCAGCGCCGACAGCCGCTCGCCCCAGGTCGCCCGCGGCCCGGCGGGCCCGGCGGCGGGGTTGCGCAGGATCGACAGGCGCACGGCCAGCAGGTAGAACAGGATGCCCATCATCCCCGGAACGATCCCCGCGATGAACAGCTTGCCGATCGAGGTTTCGGTCAGCAGCCCGTAGATCACCAGGATCACCGAGGGCGGGATCAGGATGCCCAGCGTCCCCCCCGCCGCGATGGAGGCGGTGGAAAGCGAGTCGGCGTATTTGTACTTGCGCATCTCGGGCATCGCCACCTTCGACATGGTGGCGGCGGTGGCCAGCGACGACCCGCAGATCGCGGCGAAGCCGCCGCAGGCGACGATGGTGGCCATCGCCAGCCCGCCCCGGAAATGACCCAGGAAGGCGTTCGAGACCTGGTACAGCTCGCGGCTGATGCCGCCCTTGTTCACGAACAGCCCCATCAGGATGAACAGCGGCACCACCGACAGGCCGTAGTCCTGCGCGGTGTCGATGATCAGCTGCCCCACCATCGAGATCGAGGCGCGGAAGTTGGTCTGGTAGGCAAAGCCGATCATGCCGACCAGGCCCATCGCGAAGGCAATCGGAATGCGCAGCAGGACCAGCAGGAAGACGGCGGCAAAACCGATGGCGGATTCAGTCATTCTGCCTCGTCAACAGGTGCGGGGCAAACCACAGCACAAGCCCGCGCAGGATCAGCACAAGCGCGGTGGCGAAGGTCATGCCAGAGATGAAGTATTCGATGTAAAAAGTCGGAATCGCGAGGTATTCCGTCACATCGCCAAAGTTCTTGTGGCGCTTGGCCAGGTCCGCGACGCGCAGCGCGGGCCAGAACAGCATCGCGCCCGACACCGTCGCCACCAGCCCGTCGCGCAGCCGCTCCAGCCTGGCGCGGCGGAACAGCGGATCGGCTAGGTCGACCGTGATGTGCTGGTCGCGGGCCGAGACCACCGGCAGGGCGGCAAAGACCACGACGGCCATGAGGATCCGCGTCAGTTCCGTCGCGGCCTCGATGGGGTTGTTGATGGTGGAGCGCAGGATCACGTCCACGAAGGTCAGCACCATCAGCACGAACAGCGCGGCAGAAGCCACGGCGACCGGCGGCACCGAAAGTATGCGCAGGATGGGTTTCACGCTGCCTGTCCCGTGAGTGCCGGGCCGCGCGAACGCGACCCGGCAATGCCGTTACTTGGTTTCCTTGGCCATTTCGGCCTTGATCATGTCGTAGGCGGCCTGCGCGTCCACGCCGGTCGCCGCGACCTCGGCCAGGATCTTGGCCTTGATCTTGTCGGTGATCGCCGCGAATGCGGCGATATCCTCGGCCGAGGCTTCGCGGATCGAGTTGTCGCCCGCCGCCTCGGTCTCGGCGCGGCCTTCGGCGTCGATCGTGTCCCAGGTCTGCCCGGCCAGGCGGCTCAGCGTCTCGCCGAAGACGTCGCTTTCCAGCTTGGCCTGAACCTCGGGCGAAAGGCTGTTCCACTTCTCCTCGCTCATGATGATGGCGAAGGAACCGCGGTAGAAACCGCCGGGCATCTCGTAGAGGTTCTTCGCCACCTCGGTCAGCTTGAAGCTCTTGCGGCCCTCGACCGGCATCGCCACGGCATCGGCGGCGCCCGACGACAGCGTCTCGTAGACCTTCGGCGCGGGCACCTGGATGCCGATCAGCCCCAGCTCTGCCCCCACGTCGGTGACGACGCCGCCGCCAAGGCGGGTCTTCAGCCCGTTCAGGTCGCCCAGCGCCTTCACGTCCTTCGAGGTGTGGATCTGCCCGACCCCGTGCGTCATCATCGCGATGACCTTGACGCCCTTGTGTTCGTTCAGCTTTTCGAACATCGCCTTGTAGACGCGCCAGTCCGCGACCGAGGCCGCCTCGGCATTGCCTTCAAAGCCCGGCAGCTCGATCAGCTTGGTGGTGACGAAGCGGCCCGGGGTATAGCCGTGGAAGATCCAGGCGATATCGGCGGCGCCGTCCAGGATCAGGTCCATCTGCGCGGGCGGCGGGGCGAGGCCGTACTTGATCTCGCCGGTGACTTCCCCGCCCGAGGCGGTCTCGATCATCTCGATCAGCTTGGGGAACAGCATCGAATTGATGCCGTGGGTCGGGCCGGCCCAGCTGGAAATCGTCAGCGTCTCGGCGGCATAACTGGCCGTGGCCGTCAGCGCGGCGATGGCGACACCGGACAGGTATCGGGTGAATTTTGTCATTGGTCTCTCCCCTGTTGTCCCGGACGCGGTCCTCCCCGGTCCGATTTGTATGATATTTCATGTATCCGCAAATGCGGTTCACGCAAACTTTTATTTTGTGTCTCGTTTATCCCCCGCTGTCGTCGCCTGGGTCAAGCGTTCGGATCAGCGCGTGCAGGGCCGGTTTCAGCCTTGCGGCATCGCCGTTCGCCAGTTGCGTCATCAGGGTGGATTCGTGCTGCCGCGCTTCCCGCACCAGTTGTGTGGCCAGCGCGCGGCCCTTGTCCGTCAGGTAGACACGCACCCGGCGGCGGTCCTCGGGATCGCCCCGTCGCGTGACAAGGCCGCGCTCGTCCATCTGGATGATGATCCGCGTCAGGCGCGATTGCTCGACCAGCGCAAAGCGCGCCAGCTGGGTGATCATCGACCCGTCGCGGTCGTTCAGGCAGGCAAGCACGCGCCACTCCGGCACGCGCAGGCCGTTGGCGCGCACGGTCGCGTGGAACTGCCCGCTGGCGGCGTCGCTGGCGGCGGCCAGCAGGTAAAGCAGGTAGTTGGCGACGAACTCTTCCGTCTCGGGTTCGGCGGTCTGGGTCACGGGCGGGCCTTTTCTCACTGGCGGGCATAGCAGGGGCAGGGGCGCGGTTTGTCAACGCCGCCCGAGAAACCGCTTGACCGAATTTATATGAAATTTCATATTATCGGCAAGCCCGCCAGGAGAGTCCCCCCGTGAGCATGTTGACCGCGACCGTGACGAAGATCGTGCCGCTGACCGATCGGGTGTCGGAATTTACCCTGCACGGCAAGGACTTGCCGGATTTCGCGCCGGGGGCGCACATCCGGGTGCAACTGCCGGACGGCGAGTCGCGGGCCTATTCGCTGATCCGGACAGGGGCGCAGTCCGGTCCGCCCGACAGCTACACCATCGCCGTCCAGCGCGAGGACGATGGCAAGGGCGGCTCGCGCTTCATGCATCGCCTGAAAGAGGGCGAGGCGATCCGCTTCGAGGCGCCCAAGTGCGATTTCCCGCTGGATGCCGCCGCCCCGGCGGTGCTGCTGGCGGGCGGGATCGGGGTGACTCCGCTGATCTCGATGGCCACGGCGCTCGAGGAGGCGGGGCAGTCCTTCGCCTTCCACTACGCCGGACGCTCGGCGCCGGTGATGGCCTATCGCGAGGCGCTGGCCGACCGCTTCGGCGCGCGCCTGCACCTGCATTGCGACGACGACGCCAGCGCGCTGAACCTCGATGCGGTGATCGCCGCCCTCGGCCCGGCGCACCTCTACCTCTGCGGCCCGCGCGGCATGATCGACGCCGCCCTCGCCAGGGCCGAGGCGGCGGGCATCCCGCGCGACCGGGTGCATGTCGAACTGTTCGACAACGCCCAGCCTGTCCAGGGAGAGACCGCTTTCGAGGTCGAGCTGTCCAGCAGCGGACAGGTCTTTACCGTTGCCCCGGGCCAGTCCATCATCGACGCGCTGGAGGCGGGCGGGATCGACGTGCTTTACGACTGCCGGCGCGGCGATTGCGGCATCTGCCAGTGCGGCGTGATCGAGGGCACCCCCGACCACCGCGACGTGGTGCTGACCGCGGACGAAAAGGCCGCCGGAAAGGTCATGCAGATCTGCGTCAGCCGGGCGAAGACGCCACGCCTTGTGCTGGACCTCTGAGGAGAGACCCCATGTATGAAACCGCCGACTCCATCGCCGCGCTGGTGCAGGGCCGCCAGGTCCACCGCGACGTCTATACCAGCCCCGAGGTCTTCCGGCAGGAGATGAAGCACCTTTTCGCCAACGCCTGGGTCTTCGTCGGTCACGAAAGCCAGACGCCGAAGCCGGGCGACTACTTCGCGACGTCCATCGGCGACCAGCCGGTGATCCAGGTCCGCCACTCGGACGGCGAGGTAAAGGTTCTCTACAACCGCTGCCCCCACAAGGGCACGAAGATCGTCATCGACCGGCAGGGAAACACCGGGAAATTCTTCCGCTGCCCCTATCATGCCTGGTCCTTCAAGACCGACGGCTGCCTGCTCGCCATCCCGCTGAAGAAGGGCTACGAGGGCACCGGGCTGGAGCAGACCCCCGCGGGCAAGGGCATGAAGGCGGTCGGCGCGGTCCATAATTACCGCGGTTTCGTCTTCGCGCGGCTGGCCGAGGCGGGGATCGGCTTCGACGACTTCTTCGGCGACAGCCTGTCGTCCATCGACAACATGGTCGACCGCTCGCCCGAAGGGCGGCTCGAGGTCGCCGGGCCGCCGCTGCGCTACCTGCACCATTGCAACTGGAAGATGCTGGTCGAGAACCAGACCGACACCTGCCACCCGATGGTCGCCCATGAAAGCAGCGCCGGGACGGCGGTGAAGCTCTGGAAGGAACTCGGCCTGCCCGAGGACGCGCCCAAGCCCCCCGCGATGGAGATCATCGCGCCCTTCATGAGCCCGTACGAATTCTTCGAGAACATGGGCATCCGCACCTGGCCGAACGGCCACGGGCACACCGGGGTCCACCACTCGATCCATTCGAATTACACTGCGATTCCTGGGTATTACGAGGCGCTGTGCAAGTCGCATGGCGAAGAAAAAGCCAAGGCGGTGCTGGCCGAGAACCGCCACAACACGGTCTATTTCCCCAACATCATGATCAAGGGGCCGATCCAGCAACTGCGCATCTTCATCCCGCTCGCGGCGAACCGGACGCTGGTGGAAAGCTACATCTACCGCCTTGTCGGCGCGCCCGACGAATTGCTGGCGCGCACGGCGATGTATAACCGGATGATCAACGCGCCGACCTCCATCGTCGGCCATGACGACCTCGAGATGTACGAACGCGCGCAGGAGGGGCTCGAGGCGGACGGGCTGGAATGGGTGAACGTCCAGCGGCTCTATGAAGAGGACGAGGATTTCGAGACCGAAGCGGTGGAGAACGGCACCACCGAACGCCAGATGCGCAACCAGTTCCACGCCTGGGTGAAGTTCATGACGATGGGAGCCGCGCGATGACGGTGACGAAGGACGACCTGATCGACTTCGTTTACGACGAAGCGCGGATGCTGGACGAGGGGCGCTATGACGACTGGCTGGCGCTCTGGCTGCCGGATGGGCACTACTGGATGCCGCTGGACTACCAGCAGAGCGATCCTTTGCTCGTGACCTCATACCTTTACGAGGATATCTTCATGCTGAAACTGCGGGTCGAGCGGCTGAACGGCGCCCGCACCTTCAGCCAGAAACCGAAGAGCCGCTGCCACCATGTGCTGTCGCGGCCCTTCGTCGACCGGATGGAAGGCGACCGGTTCGAGACCTGGACACAGATGCATTACGTCGAGACGCGGCTGGACGAGCAGCAACTGCTGGCCCTGACCGCCCGGCACGAGCTGGCGCTGGTGGAGGGGCGGCTGCGGATTGCAAACAAGCGGGTGGACATCCTGAACTGCGACGCGGCGTTCCGGAATATCCAGTTGTTGCCTTGAGTTTGGGAGGCCGGGGGCTCTGCCCGTCGCCATTGTCACTCGGACCAATGGCGCAACAATGGCGACCCCCGGGATATTTGAAGCAAGAGGAAAAGCAGGGTTTGGGCAGTGCTGGATATGGCGAGGATGCCGCGAGCGTTCACGAGGCTTTTGCGGCGGTGGCAGCGCGTTGGCCAAAGCGGGCGTTCCTGAACGTCCTGCCGGAAACCGCTGAAATTTATGGTATTTCGCCGGGCGAGATGACCTATGCCGCCGCCGCCGCAGAGGTTGCGGCGCTCGCGGATCGGCTGCGGGCTGCGGGCTACACGCGCGGGCAGCGGGTCATGCTGCTGCTGGAAAACCGCCCCGCCTTCTTCCTGTGGTTCCTGGCGGCGAATGCGCTGGGGATGTCCGTGGTGCCGGTGAACCCCGACCTGCGCGCGGCGGAGCTGGCCTATATGACGGGCCATGCCGAGCCGGTTCTGGCGGTGGCGATTCAGGCCCGGCAGGGCGACCTTGCAACGGCGGTGCGCGAGGCCGGGATTGTCATGCCGGTCGTCGGTTTGGACGACGCTTTGCCAGGCCCGCGCGGCGGCAGCGCCATCGCCCTGCGCGAGGGGGATGCCGAGGCGGCGCTGCTTTATACCTCCGGCACGACGGGGCAGCCCAAGGGCTGCATCCTGACCAACACCTATTTCCTCGACATGGGGCGCTGGTATGCCGGGGCCGGGGGGCTTTGTGCGCTGAGCGAGGACGGCGAGCGGATGATCACGCCGCTCCCGGTCTTCCACATGAACGCGATGGCGACCTCCTTCATGGGGATGCTGGCGGTGGGCGGCTGCCTGACGGTGCTGGACCGGTTCCACCCCAAGACCTGGTGGGATTCGGTGCGCGCCAGCGGGGCGACCTGCCTGCATTACCTCGGCGTCATGCCCTCGATGCTGATGGGCGCCGCACCGCGCGCCGACGACCGGATGGAGACCGTGCGCTTCGGCTTTGGCGCGGGCGTCGACCCCAAGCTGCACGCGCCCTTCGAAGAACGCTTCGGCTTCCCGCTGGTCGAGGCCTGGGCGATGACCGAGACCGGGGCGGGCGCGGTGGTGGCGAACAATATCGAACCGCGGCGGGTCGGGGTCAGCTGTCTCGGGCGGTTCATCCCCGAGATCGAGGCGCGCATCGTCGATGATGCCGGGGCCGAGGCCGAGAGTGGCGAACTGCTGGTGCGCCGGGCAGGGCCGGACCCGCGCCGGGGCTTCTTCGCGGGCTATTTCCGCAACGAGGCGGCGACCGAAGAGGCCTGGGCCGGGGGCTGGTTCCACACCGGCGACATCGTGGCGCGCGAGGCCGACGGGTCGATCTACTTCCGCGACCGCAAGAAGAACGTGATTCGCCGGTCGGGCGAGAACATTGCCGCGGTCGAGGTGGAATCGGTGCTGATGCGCCACCCCGAGGTGGCAGCGGCGGCGGTGGCGGCGGTGCCGGACGCGGTGCGCGGGGACGAGGTCTTTGCCTGCATCGTCCCGAAGGGGCAGGCGTCCGAAGCACTGGCGCGCGCGATCGTGGCCTGGTGCCTGGGCCAGCTCGCCTATTACAAGGCGCCGGGCTACGTCGCCTTTGTCGAAGCGCTGCCGCTGACGGCGACGCAGAAGATCCAAAGGGCCGTGCTGAAGGCGCAGGCGGCAGAGCTGGTCGGCGCGCCGGGCACGCTGGACACACGGGACATGAAGAAGCGGCAATGACGTACACGGCGATCATCACCGGGGGCAGCCAGGGCATCGGGGCCGAGATCGGGCGCAGGCTTTGCGCGAAAGGCTACCGCGTGATCTCGGTGGCGCTGAACGCGCCGGACTGGGGGCACGAGCGGCTGGAAAGCGTCGAATGCGACCTGCTCGACGCCGCCGCGGTGGCCGAGGCGGCCAGGGCGATTGCCGCGCGCCACGAGGTCACGCACCTGGTCCACAACGCCGGGCTGATCTGGCCGAACCTGCTGGAAGCGGCGAAACCCGAGGACATCACCGGGCTGGCGCAGCTGCACCTCGGCTCGGCGCTGACGCTGGTGCAGGCGGTGCTGCCCTCGATGAAGGCGAAAGGCTTTGGCCGGGTCGTCTTCAACGCCTCGCGCGCCGCGCTGGGGGTGCCGACGCGCACCGCCTATTCGGCGACCAAGGCGGGGATGATCGGCATGGCGCGGACCTGGGCGCTGGAGCTTGCGCCGCATGGCATCACGGTGAACGTGGTCGCGCCGGGGCCGATCCTGACCGAGAACTTCTGGGGCATCGTGCCGAAGGACAGCGAGCAGCAGGCGGGGCTGGCCAAACGCATCCCGGTGGGGCGGCTGGGCACGGTCGAGGACGTGGCGAACGCCTTCGAGTTCTTCTGCGACCCGGCCAGCGGCTTTGTCACCGGCCAGACGCTTTACGTCTGCGGCGGGGCCAGCGTCGGGACGATGGCGCTTTAGGTAAAGATCGACCGCACCAGCGCGCCGCGTTCCTGCACCACGCGCGAGGCCAGCGCCATGGCCTGATGCGCCGCCGTTGCGATATCCGCCCCGGTCAGCCGCGCCGCCAGCCAGGCCGCGCCAAAGCTGTCGCCGGCGGCGGTGCTGTCGACCTGCTGCACCCTCGGCGGCGTGAAAACCTCGATCCGGTTTTCCGCCCAGACATGAAGGTCTTGCGCGCCGTTCTTCACCGCGACCTCACGCGCCCCAAGCGCCGCGTAGCGCGCGGCGGTGGCCTCGGGCGAGACATCGCCGAACAGCCCGGTCTCCTCGTCGAAGCTCGGCAAGACCGTGTCGGCGACCGAGGCGCCCAGCGTCAGCCCGGCCTGCATCGTCGCCGTATCCTCCCAGAGACGGGGGCGCAGGTTGGTGTCGAAGGCGACATGCGTGCCCGTGCTGCGCACCTCGGCCAGCGCCGCGCACAGGGCTTCCCGGTGCTCCGGCGACAGGATCGCCAGCGTGATCCCCGAGAAGTGGACGCAGCGCTGTCCCGCCAGCATCGCCGTAAGCGCCTGCGGATCGGCCGCCAGCAGCTTCGCCGCCGACTGCCCGCGCCAATAGGAAAAGCTGCGCTCGCCGTCCTTCAGGCTGATCATGTAAAGCCCGACGGTCCGGTCCGGGATGCGCCGGATGGCCGAGGTATCGATCCCCTCTTCGCCCATGAAGCCGATCATGTCGTCGGACACGCGGTCGGTCCCGACGCAGGTGCCATACCCCACCGACCAGTCGGCCGGCAGCAGGCGGCGCGCATACCAGGCCGTGTTGAAGGTATCGCCCGCGAAGCCCATGCGCAGCGCGCCGTCCTCTCGCGGGGCGAGTTCGATCATGCATTCGCCAAGCGTCAGGAGCGACTTCACAGGATGACCCGGTGCTCGGCCTGGCCGGTGACGCCGGCCGCCACCTCGAAGGTCTTGCCCGCGTTGCGGTCGCTCGCGCGCTGTTCGTCCGACAGGTTCTGCCAGGCGGACGTCACCAGCATCCGGTCCAGCCCGGCGCCGACGAAGGCGGGGCAGGTGGACTGGCGGGCGGGGACGGGGATCGTCCGCAGCAGGTCGCCCTCGGGGGAATGGCACGTCACCTTGGCATGACCGTAATGCGCGCACCAGAAGTTGCCCTGCGCATCGACCACCGCGCCGTCGGGGCGAAAGTCGCTGGCGGGCAGGTCGAGGAACAGCTCGGGCGCGCCCACCGGCCAGCCCGTCGCCGCGTCCAGCGCCTGCCGCATCACCTTGCCGGTGGGCGTGTCGGCGTAATAGGCGAAGCGGCGGTCGGGCGTGAAGCATTGCGCGTTCGTGACCGTGACGCCGCCGACCAACTGCCGCAACTCGCCCCGGTAGTAGCGATAGAACGCCCCCGCGCCGGGTTCGACGGCCTTGCCCATCGTGCCGATCCAGAACCCGCCCCAGGGATCGGCGCGGCCGTCGTTCGACCGGGTGGCGGCGTTGTCGGCCTCCAGCCCGCAGACCTCTTCGGTATTGCCGCTCTCCAGGTCCAGCACCATCAGCGCGCGTTCGTGGGCGATCAGCAGGTGGTCGTGGTCGATCCACCCGGCGGCCGAGACATGGCCGTCGAATTGCCACATCCGCCGTTCGTCTCCGTTTCGCCCGTAAAGCCGGCAAGCGCGGATGTCGAACCAGAAGAACTCGCCCCGCTCCGGGTGCCACAGCGGCCCTTCGCCCAGCCAGCATTCGGTGCCGTCGTAGATCGCCGCCGTCACAGCAGCTTCCTTCCCGCAAGGTTGCGCATCAGCGCGGCGGTGCCGAAGGTCCACTCCGGGCAATGAGTCGACAGGCGCACAGTATTGCGCAGCGACCCCAGTTTCGCCTCGGAAATCGTCACCACGTCGCCCGCCTTGTGGGTGAAGCCCTTGCCCGGTGCATCGCGATCCTGGATCGGCGCGAACAGCGTGCCGAGGAACAGGAAGAACCCGTCGGGATACTGGTGATGCCGCCCGATGGTCTGGCAAACGATGTCGGCGGGCTTGCGGCTGATCTCGCGCATCGACGAATGCCCCTCCATCCTGAACCCGTCCGGCCCGGTGACAAGCAGGTCAAGCTCGGCCTGGTGGACGTCGTCCATCGTATAGCCGTCATCGAACAGCCGCAGGAAGGGGCCGATGGCGCAAGAGGCGTTGTTGTCCTTCGCCTTGCCTAGAAGCAGGGCGGACCGCCCCTCGATATCGCGCAGGTTGACGTCGTTGCCGAGCGTCGCGCCGAGGATGTCGCCCTTGCTGTTGACCGCCAGGACGATTTCCGGCTCGGGGTTGTTCCAGGTCGAGATCGGGTGCAGCCCCACCTCGGCGCCATAGCCCACCGCCGCCATCGGCTGGCACTTGGTGAACACCTCGGCATCGGGGCCGATGCCGACTTCGAGGTAGGGCGACCAGAGCTTTTCGGCCTGGAGCAGCCGCTTCACCTCCATCGCCTTGTCCGACCCCGGCACGATGCCGCGCAGCGAATCGCCGATCACCGCCGCCACCCGCTCGCGGATGGCCTGGGCGCGGTCGGGGTTGCCGGCCGCCTGTTCCTCGATCACCCGCTCGACCATCGAGCGCGCGAAGGTCACGCCGCTGGCCTTGACCGCTTGCAGGTCCGGCGGGGCGATGACACTTGGCGCGCCGGGCTGGCCGAGGTCCGACAGCGCGCAGAGCGTTTCGCCCTTGGCGCTGCGCACCCGGTCGCCGGGGGCCTCGGACTCCAGCAGGTCGCGCATCGTCGGCGTCTCGCGGCTGGTGATGTCCACCACCGCCTCGCCCCGGATGGCGACGACCGAGGGGCCGACGCCGGAGCGCCAGACGCGGCCCGCCAGCGTGGCCTTGGGTTCGGGATTGTCGAAGGGCAGGGGCATGGGTGTCTCCTCAGCGGCCCCAGCGCAGGACCAGCGGGTCCAGCGGGGTCAGCAGGTTCAAGAGCATCGCGCGGGTGTCGGGATGCAGGGCTGGGATCGGGTGGCGGCAATAGTCGGACTTGATGACGCCGCCCGCCACCATCGCCGCCTTTGCCGCGCGGAAGCCGCACTGGCGGTTCTCGTGGTTGATCGCGGGCAGGATGCGCCCGTAACCCGCCGTGGCGGCGTCCTTCTTGCCGGCAAGGAAGTCGCGCACTACCGGGCCGATCAGGTCGGGGATCATGGCGGAGGTCATGCAGCCCGTCGCTCCGGCGTCGAGGTCGGCCAGCAGGGTGATGCCCTCCTCGCCGTCGAAGGGCCCTTCGATGGCGGCGCCCCCGGCGGCGATCAGCGCGCGTAGCTTGGCCGCGGCCTGCGCGCATTCGATCTTGAACAGCTTCAGCGCCTCGATCTCCTGCGCCATCCGCACCAGCAGGGGCACCGGCAGGTCCACGCCGGACAGCGGCGCGTCCTGCAGCATGATCGGGATGCCGACCTCGCCCACCTGGCGGAACTGCTCGAAGGTCTGCTCGGGCGTGCCCTTCAGCAGCGCGCCGTGATAGGGCGGCATCATCATCACGAT
>JAGRMS010000193.1 GCA_020441135.1 Pseudooceanicola sp. | reverse complement strand
TTGCCGGCCCCGTTCTCGCCGACGACGGCGTGGATCTCGCCCGCCTGCACGGTCAGGTTTACCGTGTCCAGCGCCCGGACGCCCGGAAACGTCTTGGTGATCGCGCGCATTTCAAGGAGCGCCGACATGCTCCTGCCTCCGACTTGCATTGGACGGCCCGCCCGGACCCGAAGGCGCCGGACGGACCGCGGGGAGAACCCGTCAGCTCACTTGATCTGGTCGGCGGTGTAGTAGCCCGACCCGATCAGCGTCTTTTCCCAGTTCGACGTATCCACCGAAACCGGTTCCAGCAGGTACGACGGCACCACCTTGACTCCGTTGTCATAGGTCGAAGTGTCGTTGATCTCGGGCTCGCCGCCCTTCAGCATCGCGTCCACCATGCCCACGGTCACGCGCGCCAGTTCGCGGGTGTCCTTGAACACGGTCGAATACTGCTCGCCCGCCAGCATCGACTTGACCGAGGGCACTT
Organism: Pseudooceanicola sp.; assembly: GCA_020441135.1. Taxonomy (GTDB): domain Bacteria; phylum Pseudomonadota; class Alphaproteobacteria; order Rhodobacterales; family Rhodobacteraceae; genus Seohaeicola_A. The sequence continues at coordinate 12,023 of JAGRMS010000193.1, read as the reverse complement.
CGGCGTCCTGCCCGGTGACGATGGGCATCTTCATGTCGCCCGAGCCATAGCCCACGCCCTTCAGCGCCGACAGGATGCCGATGGACAGCCCGTCATAGGGCGACAGCGCGCCATGCAGCGGCTTGTCGGTGTAGTTGGCAGACAGCAGGTTTTCCATCCTCGCCTGCGCCACCGCGCCGTCCCAGCGCAGGGTGCCGACCTTGTCCATGCCCATCTGGCCCGAGACGATAGCGATGTCGCCTGCGTCGATCAGCGGTTGCAGAACGCTCATCGCGCCGTTGTAGAAGAAGAACGCATTGTTGTCGTCCGGCGAGCCGCCGAAGAGTTCGACGTTCCAAGGCTTCACGTCCGGGAAGCGGTCCTTCAGCCCCGCCACCAGCGAATTGGCCTGCTGCACGCCCACCTTGAAGTTGTCGAAGGTCGCGTAATAGTCGACGTTGCCGCTGTCGCGGATAAGCCGGTCGTAGGCGATGACCTTGATCCCCGCCGCCGAGGCATTCTCGAGAGCATTCGACAAGGTGGTGCCGTCGATGGCCGCGATCACCAGCACGTCGACGCCTTTGGTGATCATGTTCTCGATCTGCGCCAACTGGTTCGGGATGTCGTCCTCGGCATACTGCAGGTCGGTCTCGTAGCCCGCCGCCTTGAACTGCTCGACCATCGAGTTGCCGTCGGAGATCCAGCGGGCCGAGGATTTGGTGGGCATGGCGATGCCCACGGTGCCTTCGGCAATCGCCGCCGACGAAATCAGGGCCGCCAGGGCGGCCGACGCGATCATGCGCGCAAGTTTCATGGTTTCCTCCCTGTGCGCAGCGCCTCCTCCGGGCCTGCGCTTGTGGTTGTAAGCGAGCGTTTGCGCTCTTCCTCTCGATAACGCGGCCTGAGAATATCTGTAAAATGCGTTATGAGGCCAAGATCATATCAGTTATGATATGAGCTATGAGCCTGTCCCGCCACCTGCGCCCCGTGCAACTGCGACTGATCCTGCGCATTTGCGAAACCGGCAAGCTTCAGACGGCCGCGGCGGATGTGGGCATGTCGCAGCCCGCCGCCTCGCGGATGCTGGCCGAGATCGAGCGCACTGCCGGGGCCCCGTTGTTCCTGCGCGACGCGCGCGGGATGACGCCGACACCCGCGGGCACCGCGTTCCAGCGCCATGCGCGGCAGTTACTTCAGGGTCTCGACAGCCTCGAAGGCGAATTGCGTGACCTGAACGCCGGGCAGGCGGGGTCGGTTCGCATCGGACCCGTCACCGGCCCGGCGGTTGGCATCCTCGTCCCCGCCATTCGCGCCGTGCGCGCCCGTGCGCCGGGGGTGGAATTCTTCGTCGAAATCGGCCCCTCCACCCAATTGGTGCGTGCGCTTGAGGAAGACGGCTTCGACTTTGTCATCGCACGCCTGCCACCTGACCACGACAGCCGCAACTTCCGCCTGTTTCCGGCTCGCAACGAGGTGGTTTCGCTGCTGACGCGCAGCGATCACCCGCTGGCGGGCGCGAAGGGACTTTCGCTGGCCGCTCTCTCCGGGTTCGAATGGGTGATCCAGGACCGCGGCTCACCCATCCGCAGCGCGGTCGAGGCCGCCTTCGCCGCCGCCGGGGTGCGAATGCCGGGACTTGTCACCAACAGTTCCTCGCTGCTGATGGTGCTGGCGCTGCTCGAGGGTTCCGACGCCATCGCGCCCATGTCGCGCGAGGTGGCGCTGCTGCTGACCGGGCAAGCCCTGGGACTGAAGGCGGTGCAGCTGAACCTCGAGCATCAGATTACCGTCTCGCCCTATTTTCTTATCCGCCGCGCGGACCATCAGCTGCCGCCGGTGGCCGAGCAACTGATGGAAGACCTGCTGCGCCGGTTCTGAGGGGGCTCAGGTCGCTGGCGTCGCGCGCTGATGAATGCCGTTGGCGATCCCGGCCTCCAAAAGAAACTCACGGTCAATCATGTGCCGGAACGGCACAACCCGGAGCCCGCTTCCGACCTGTCGCCGCGCCGGACGCGCGGCAATGTTGCGGATCAGCCCCGATAGATCGTTGGCCGAATAGGCCAGCGCCCCAGGCGAGACGGCCGAGAACCAAGGTGCATAGTCCGTTTCGAACTCTTCGATGTCGAGAACCTCGGTCACAGGTTGTCGGCGACCCAGCCAATCCGAAACCGGGGCAAATGCGCTGCGGTGCAACAGCACAATGTCGACACGTGGACAGACCATAGGATTGCCGTCATTCCAGACCACCCCGGCCTTCAACGTCCCGTCGAGAAGGAACAAGCGGATCAAGGGAACGGAAAGATTCTCTCCCAACTCGTCAGCCAGGTCGTTTCTCGCGAAATTCCATTGCCAGATCGAATCGAGTTTGTGCCGGTCCTCGTGAAAGCTCCGCGCGAACTCAAACCTTGATTGCCGAGCGCCGCCCATGGCGGCTTGGACGCTCGCGCAGTAGGCGCGTACAAGCTGCGCGGGATCAGACAGACAGTCGATTGGATGGCCCGTGCGCGTTTCCCGAACCGCCAGCCGCACCTGTAGCGCCAAAGCCTTCAGCGTCATCGCCGCTTCCGCGGCAAAGGCACTGGGGCGGAAATGGCCGATATTCAGACGCGCAATCTCGCTGCGCGTTGGACTGGCATTCAGCGACCACAGGAATTGTACGTCGGTATCCGGATTTGAATAAAGGCTTTCGCCCCCGCTGACCACGCAGTGCGGGTGTGCCGACAAGTACTCCCGGAGTTTAAGGAGTGCAGAGCCATCGTCAGAAAGGAGACTGACCTCAAACGGCATTCCGCCCTTTCCCGCGAGAAATGGCCTCCCCTGCGGCATAAAAACCAAGGCGTGCCCGAAAGGAAAGTGGAATCTCCACATTTGATGTGTATTGGCATCCGGTCGATGCCTAGGACCACAGAAACGGACAAACCAGCCGTGTTTTTGACCATTTGGCGATTGCCTGGCCGCTACCGGCTGCGCACCGCAATGATCGCTCCGGCGACAACGATCAGCAACGTTCCCAGTACCTGCCACGGCCCCATGCCCTGTCCGAGCATCAGGACGGCATAGAGCGGGCCGAAGATCATCACGGAATACTCGAACACCCCCACCAGCGACGGCTCGCCCAACTGGTAGGCACGGGTGATCATGAACACCGCCGCGACCGATCCGACCGCCTGCACGATGACCCAAGGCAGGGCCTGCGGCATCGGCCAGACCCAGCCGCGCAGCAGGAAGCCCTCCGGCCCTGGGGGCGCCTCGACCGGGAACAGCGCGATCCAGGCCAGCCCGCCGCCGCCAAGCAGCATCAGCGCGGTCATGGCGCCCCCCAGCAGCACGACTGTGCTTTCCCCGGCGCAGAGGCTGCGCGTGGCGATGGCGCTGAGGGCATAGAACAGCCCGGCCAGCACCGGCAGCAGGATGCGGGCGTTGAAGTTCGCCGGATCGGGTTGCAGCACGAAGAGCGTCCCGGCAAAGCCGACGGCCACCGCGAGCACCCGCCAGGGGCCGATCCGCACCTTCAGGAACAGCCCGGTGATGATGACGATGAAGATCGGCGAGGTGTAGAGGCCGGCCAGCACCTGCGCGATGGGCAGAAGGCCCAGCGCCCCGAAATAGCAGAGCATCGCCGCGGCAGCGAGCAGGCTGCGCAGAACCACGCGCCAAGGCCGCAGCGCCCGCATGGTGCCGAAGCCCATAAGCGACAGCAGCGCCACCAGCGGCACGGTCATCAGGCCGCGGGTGAAATGGAACTGCCAGAGGCCGATCTCTTCGGCCAGCCGCACGATGTAGTTGTCGATGACCCCGATCACCGCCATCGCCGCCACCATCAGCAGCGCGGCCTGCCGGGTCTGGGACGGCGCTTCGCTCTTCATGGGGTTTGCATTGCACGGGACGCCGCGCAATATCTGGCTGAATAGCGACATGGAGGGCTTCAATGGGCTGGATGGCAGACGAAACCGGGTTGGAGCGCAACGCCGCCAATCATATCCCCCTGACGCCGCTCTCCTCCCTGCGCCGGGCCGCCCGGGTCTATCCCACCGAGTTGGCCGTGGTCTATGGGCCCCACCGCAAGACCTTTGCAGAGTATACCGACCGCGTCACCCGCCTCGCCTCGGCATTGGCCGCGAAGGGTGTGAAGCCGGGTGACGTGGTGGCGACGCTGATCCCGAACCTGCCCGCCCAGGCCGAGGCGCATTTCGGCGTGCCGGCCTGCGGGGCGGTGCTGAACACGATCAACACGCGGCTCGAAACCGACACGGTGGCCTATATCTTCGAGCATGGCGGCGCCAGGGTGGTGCTGGCCGATACCCAGTTCGTGCCCCTCGCCGAGGCCGCCATCGCGCAGATGACCGGCGAGAAGCCGGAGCTGATCGAGGTGCCCGACGATCACGGCGGACATCCCGCCACCGGGCGTCATCCGATTTACGAGGACATGCTGGCGGGCGCGGATCCTCAGTTCGACTGGATCCTGCCGCAGGACGAATGGGAAAGCATCGCGCTCAACTACACCTCGGGCACCACCGGGCGGCCCAAGGGCGTGGTCTATCACCACCGGGGGGCCTATCTGAACGCGATGGGGCAGGTGCTGAGCTGGCGCATGGTGCTGCGGCCGCGCTACCTGACCATCGTGCCGCTGTTCCACTGCAACGGCTGGTGTCACACTTGGATGATGCCGATGCTGGGCGGCACCCTGGTCTGCTGCCGCGATATCACTGCACCCGCGATCTTCGACGCCATCGCCGACGAGGGCGTGACCCATTTCGGCGGCGCGCCCATCGTGCTGAACATGCTGGTCAACGCGCCACCCGACCAGCGCCGCGCCTTCGACCACACCGTCGAGGTCTTCACCGCCGGTGCGCCGCCCGCCCCGGCGACGCTCGCAAAGATCGAACCGATGGGGTTCAACGTGACGCAGGTCTACGGGCTGACCGAAACCTACGGCCCTGCCACCGAATGTACCTGGGGGCAGCAGTGGGAGAGCCTGCAGGGGGCCGAGCGCGCCGCGATCAAGGCGCGGCAGGGTGTGGCCATGCCGATTTTCGAGCATATCACCGTGGTTGACGAGACGATGACCCAGATACCGATGGACGCGAAGACGCAGGGCGAGATCGTCATGCGCGGCAATGGCGTGATGAAGGGCTATCTGAAGAATCCCGAGGCCACCGCCGAGGCCTTCAAGGGCGGCTACTTCCACTCCGGCGACATCGCGATCCAGCATCCCGACGGCTTCATCCAGATCGCCGACCGGGCCAAGGACATCATCATCTCGGGCGGAGAGAACATCTCCTCGGTCGAGGTCGAGGGCGTGCTGATGGGCCACCCGGATGTGAACCTCGCCGCCGTGGTGGCGAAGCCGGACGAGAAATGGGGCGAGGTGCCCTGCGCCTTTGTCGAGCTGAAGCCCGGCGCCACCGCCGACGCCGCCGCCCTGATCGCCTATTGCCGCCAGCACCTGGCCGGGTTCAAGACGCCCAAGGCGGTGGTGTTCCAGGAGCTGCCGAAGACGTCGACCGGCAAGATACAGAAGTTCGAGCTGCGGACGGTGGCGAAGGCGATCTAGCTATTCCGCGAGCGCCTCACGCAGCGCGGTCTCGAAACGCCCCGAAGGAACGACAAGGCTCAGCACCTCCGCCCCCGAGGCAACGGCGACAAAGACCCCGGCGATTTCCAGCCCCGCCGGTGTCTCGACCAGCACCGGAGAGCCGGAATCCCCGGGCATGGCGGCGCAACGCAGCAGGATCGCGCCGTCGCTGACCCCCACCTTGTCGCAGCCGCGCGCCACCGACAGTACATGCGGGCGCAGGCCGGCGTAGCCCGCCAGGTCGAAAGTCTCCACGATCGCCTCTTCGGTTCGCAAGGCAGGGAACGGGATCCCTTCGATGGGGCGGTCCAGCACCAGCACCGCCCAGTCCTGCGCGGGACCGGCACGATAGTCGCGGCTGGCGGTGTCCTGGACGGGGTCGAGGACATAGCGCACAACACCGGCGGTCGCGACGGCCCGGCTGCGCTGATACCCGGCGACAAATCGGACGCTCGACGGCGGGATCCAGGCCTTGCGCGCGTAGTTGTAAAGGCAGTGCGAGGCGGTCAGGACGACCCGTGGCCCCATCAGCGTGCCGGTGCAATGCTGGCGCACCTGGATGCTGGCGAAATTCACCCGCCCGATGGCATTCCAGGGCGGGGCCGAGGCATCGACGATCCCACGCGCCCGGATCGCGTCGCAGCCCTCCGACAGCTGCGTGCCGGCCCCGCAGAGCGCGTCCAGCCGCTCCAGGTGCCTGGGACCGCCAAGGGCTCCGGCGTCGGGGACCGTCTGGGCCTGTGCGCCTATGCCAAGGATCGCCCAGGCCAGTATCGCTATCAGGAAAGATCGAACCATCTGCCCTCCCGTCCTGCCTCGCATTTCATGCCGCGCCGGACCTGCATCATCCTTTTGCCTCAAGTATCCCGGGGGAGTCGACAGCAGGGCGACGCCCCCATGACCCGAAAAAGGCCCGCAGGATGACGCCGAAACCGCGCGCGCCGCAGCGTCACCCTTGCCAGCCGCCGTCCCGGGCGACCAGATTGCACGCGGGAGGAGACCCGTATGTTGTTCTACGATTGCGCCACCGCGCCCAGCCCCCGCCGCGCCCGCATGGTGATTGCCGAGAAGGGGTTGGATATCGAGACGCGCCAGGTCTCCATCGCCGAGGGCGAGCAGCTGCTGCCCGCCTTCCTCGCCGTGAACCCGCGCGCCACCGTGCCGGTGCTGGTCACCGACGCAGGCACCGTGCTGACCGAGAACCTTGGTATCGCCGCCTATCTCGAGGCCGCCTTTCCCGATCCGCCGCTGATGGGCCGCAGCCCCGACGAAAAGGGTCTGGTCCTCATGTGGACCGCGATTGCGGAACAGCAGGGCGCCCAGCCGATTGCCGAGGCGCTGCGCAACGGCAACCCCCGCATGAAGGACCGCGCTGTCACCGGCACCGCCAACCACGCGCAAATTCCCGAACTTGCCGCGCGCGGCATGGCCCGCGCCACCGCCTTCCTCGACCTGCTGGAGGCGCGGCTTGGCGAAAGCCGTTTCCTCGCGCTCGACACCTTTTCGCTTGCCGATATCGCCGCCTTCGTCTTCGTGGATTTCGCCCGGGTGATCCGCCTGCGCATCCCCGAGACCCATACCGCCACCCGTGCCTGGTTCGATGCGATCCAGGCCCGCCCCAGCGCCCAGCTCTGAAGGAGACCGCCATGCCCGAAGCCTATATCGTCGCCGCCACCCGCACCGCCGGAGGAAAGCGCGACGGCCGCGTGCGCGGCTGGCACCCGGTGGACCTCGCCGCCGCCGTGCTGGACGAGGTGACACGCCGTGCCGGAATCGCGCCGGACGCCGTCGACGACGTGGTGATGGGCTGCGTCAGCCAGGCGGGCGAGCAGGGTCTGCACTTCGGGCGCAACGCGGTACTGGCCTCGGGCCTGCCGCGCTCGGTTCCCGCCGTAACCATCGACCGTCAATGCGGTTCGTCACAGCAGGCGATTCACTTCGCCGCGCAAGCCGTCATGTCCGGCGTTCAGGACGTGGTCATCGCCGCCGGGGCGGAAAGCATGAGCCGGGTACCGATGGGCTCTACCGGCCGGTGGAGCCGTCATCCCCAGGCCGGTTCGCCCTCCAGCCCGGGCATCGACGCGAACTACCCCCAGACGATCTTCAGCCAGTTCACCGGGGCCGAGATGATCGCTGACAAGTGGCAGCAGTCGCGCGCCGATCTGGACGCCTTCGCCCTGCAAAGCCACCGGCGCGCCGCCGCCGCTCGCGACAGCGGAGCCTTCGCCGCCGAGATCCTGCCGATCGAGGTGGAAACGCCTGACGGAGCGGAGTTGCATACCGCCGACGAAGGCATCCGCGACACCGCCACGCTGGACAGCATCGGCGGGCTGAAGACGCTGGTGGAGGGTGGCAAGATCACCGCTGGCAATGCCAGCCAGATCTGCGACGGCGCGGCGGCGGTGATGGTGGTGTCGGAACGCGCGCTGAAGGCGCACGGGCTGACCCCGCTGGCCCGCATCCACGAGCTGACCGTGACAGCGGGCGATCCCGTTATCATGCTGGAAGAACCGCTGTTTGCCACCGACCGTGCCCTGAAACGCGCCGGGATGAGCATCGGCGACATCGACCTGTACGAGGTGAACGAAGCCTTCGCCCCGGTCCCGCTCGCCTGGCTCGCCCATACCGGCGCCGATCCCGATCGGCTGAACGTCAACGGCGGCGCCATCGCGCTGGGGCACCCGCTGGGCGGATCGGGTGCCAAGCTGATGACAACGCTGGTCCACGCACTGAAAGCGCGCGGCAAACGCTGGGGCTTGCAGACGATGTGCGAGGGCGGCGGCATCGCCAACGTCACCATTATCGAGGCGCTGTAGCAACGCGCTGGTGCTGCCGTTTTCGCGGCGGCGATCTCGATTTCGAGTATTTGCAACAGAAAGAAGCCAGGGGCGGCGCTCCCCTGGCTTCTTTGTGTTGAAAATACTCAACTGACCGCTCTCCCGCGCCGCAACGCCGGATACAAGTGCGTTCAACCGGTCATCTTCGACCGCTCGGCCTGCGCCCCGGCCACGCGCGGGCAGGTGAACCAGAAGGTGGTTTCCTCGCCCGGGACCGAGGTATAGCCGATCTCGCCGCCCATGCGCTCGACAATCTGGCGGGCGATGCTGAGGCCGAGGCCGGTGCCGCCGACCTTGCGGGTATCAGTTCCGTCCGCCTGCGAGAAGGGATGGAACAGGCGCGGGCGGAAGCTGTCGGGAATCCCGGGGCCGCGGTTGGTAACGGTGAAGCGACAGTAAGCCCCGACACTTTCGGCGGCGATGACGACCTTGCCCTCGGGTTCCGAGAACTTGCAGGCATTGGTAATCAGATTACCGATCAGCTGCGCGAAACGGTTCACGTCGACGTGGACCTCAACCGGCGCGGGCAGGGCGCGCACTTCCAGCGTCACCCCCAGCTTGTCGGCGAGACCTGTGTTGATCTCGCGTGCCTCGTCCAGCAGCGTTGCGGCGTCCTCGTCGGAATAAAGAAACTCGAAGGCGCGCGATTCAATCCGTTCAAGGTCCAGCACGTCGTTCACCAGCGTCAGCAAACGGTCGGCATTCTGGCGGGCGATGTCCATCAGGCGCTTGCGCTTCTCGGCCAGGTTTGCCAGCTCGGGCGAGGCCATCAGCTCCAGCGCGCCCTTGATCGAGGTCAGCGGCGTGCGCAGCTCGTGGCTGATGGTGGAAACGAACTCGCTCTTCGTGCGCGCCATCTCTTTTGTCTCGGAGATGTCATTGATCTGCACGATGTAGAGCATCTCGCCGACGCTTTCCTCGAGCATCCAGCTGATGCTGATGAGGCCCCAGCTTTTCGACCCATCCCGGTGGATGAACTGCTTTTCCGCGCGCATCGTGTTCTCGCCCGCCGCCTTGCGCGCCTCGATTTCCGAAAGCAGGTCGCCGAGATCGGCGCGGCTGAGCACGTCGCGCAGGCGGATGGTGGTGTGCAGCTCTTCCTCGGAATAGCCGAGGAACTGGCAGAGCGCGTCGTTGACGGCGGTAAAGCGATAGTGCCCCTCGGCGATGCCCTTTCCAACGGGGGCGTGGAAGAACACGATGCGGAAGCGTTCCTCGCTGGCAGCCAGGGCGGCCTGGGCCTCGACCTGTTCGGTCACGTCCGATTGCGCGCCGACAAAACGCAGGGCCCGGCCGTTGCTGTCCCAGTCGACCACGGTGGCGTCGGATTGCATCCACCGCCAATCGTCGCCGACGCGGATGCGGTAGCGGCTGGCGGAGCGCGCGGTTTCGCCTCGGATGCAGGCAGAGTCGGCGGCCTTCAGCGCCGGATAGTCGTCCTGGTGTACGCGGTCGAGGAAGATCGTCTGCGGATCGAAGGCCCCGTCGTCCAGTTCGACGCCCATGATCCTCCGCCAGCTGTCCGAAACGACCGATTTTCCGGTGGTGAGGTCGACGTCGAAAACTCCGATCTTCGCGCCCTTGAGCGCGAGATCCCACCGTTTTTCCGTCTCGCGGATGCGCGCCAGGTGGTTTTCCTGTTCGGTTACGTCCAAAAGAAGAATGGTGCGGCGCAACTCGCCTTCGGCGGTGCGCCAGCGGCTTTGCCGGTATTCGTAGATCCGCTCAGCCAGTTCGCCGGTTGCCGGGCGGTGGCACTTGCCGCTGCCGCGCGAGACGTCGAAGTCGGGCAGCATCTCGGTAATGCGGTGGCCCCGGATACGCTCCATCTCGCGCCCCATGCCGTGCATGGCACTGTCGTTGGCACGCAGGACGGTGGCGTCCTCGGTCAGCGTCAGGATGCCGATCTGGGCGTATTCGATGACCGAGCGCATTTCCTCGCCGCTGGTCTTGAGCGCGCGGGTCTTCTCGGCCACCTGTCGGCGGATGTCGCGTTCGTTGCGGGCGATCAGGCGCAGGACGAGGTAGATCAGCCCGGTCACGAAAAGACCGATCAGGGCAACGATCCGGGCCGCGCGGAAGGGCTGGGCGGCCTCGAAGGCGGGCGTGCTGTCCCAGCGCACGGTCCAGGTCTGGCCGAAGACCGATATCTGAGCGGTTTTAGTGAATGCCGCCTGCGCGCTGCCCAGAACGGCAGAGCCATAGATCAGCCGCGCGGGATCCTCGGTGGCCCCGTCGAAGACGTAAAGTTGGAACAGGTCGTTCTGCAAATGCGTCAGGTCGCCAAGCAGGCGCGGGCCGATCAGCGGCGCATAGGTCCAGCCGGTCAACGCGGCGCGGCGTTCCTCCGGGGTGTCGGATGGCAGCGCGGGGGCATAGACCGGATGGAGCAGCACGAAGCCGGCCTCGTCGCGCGCGCCCTGCACCAGTTGCAGCATCGGGGTAATCCGCATCTCGCCGATGTCACGGGCGGCGATCGCCGCCTTGCGGCGTCCTTCATGGAAGGCGATGTCCAGACCAAGCGCAGGCGCGTTGGCGGAAAGCGGTTCGATGAACTTGACGACGAAGATGTCGGCGCCTGTTCCGGGCGGTTCCTCCAGGTCGCCAACACCATCCTCGCGCGCCTCGGCCGCAAAGGCGGGCCAGTCGGCGCGGTCGACCGCTGCAATGTAGCCCAGTCCCGTCGCGCCGGGCAGGTTCGACGCAATATCCAGTGCCTCGACATACCGCTGGATGTCCGGTCGCGTGACACGGTCCGAGGCCGCGAACAGCCCGGTCAATCCATCCAGCGCCTGCCGATAGGTCTTGAGCCGTTCGCCAAGTGCCGACAGGCTGTCGGCGGTGATCGCCTCGAAGGAGTCCGCAGAGCGCGTGCTGGCAAGCCTGTCTACCGTCCAGAAGGACAGCGCCGTTAAGCCGAGGCATACTCCCAGCAGGGCCCAGCGGACCGACCGGACACGAACGACCAACGCCTGTATTCCTTTTCTTGTCTGGCGCAGGCCATGCCTGACGCGTTTGTGAAGACATTAACCAATTACAAATGTGGCACAAGTGCCAGTTGTCAAGGCAACCTGTGAACTCCCGGTTTGCGTGTTTTGACGCAGTCTGTCGCCGACGGATTTCAATCCGCGGCGTTTACCGGAACATTCCGGCCAAGCCGCGAACATCAGCGGCGGCTTGAGAAAAACACGAGGCTTTCAATGTCTTGAGGCGGAAAGGCTTCAAGTCTTTTCGCACATGGCGACAGGCCAATTCATAGGGACCGTCGTGTGGTGGACCAATGCCACGATAGGGTCGGGCGCGGAACGCCTTGGAAAAGGTGACTTTTCTGCACCACATTCCGTGGCGGCAGGCGAAAATCTATCCAGTGACGCCGATCGGCCAGGGCGCGAATTCTTCGGCGCCAATCCCCTGCGCTTCACTCCTGCTTTGCTCGCCCGAGGCGATTGACAGAATATGCCCGAAGATTTCGTCGCCCATCTCGTCCAGTGTGCGGGTGCCGTCGATCACCGGCCCGCAGTCGATGTCCATGTCGCCCGCCATGCGCCGCGCCATGGGCGAATTGCTTGCGAGCTTGATCGTGGGCGACGGGTAAGAGCCGAAGCAGCTGCCGCGCCCGGTGGTGAAGCAGA
>JAGRMS010000015.1 GCA_020441135.1 Pseudooceanicola sp. | reverse complement strand
ATCATCTTCGAGCCGACCTTGACGACGAGACCGCCGATGAGGCTTTCATCGACGGTTGCATTTACCTTGACCGACTTGCCGACGTTCTTGCTGAGAATGGCGGCCAGGCGTTCGGTCTGCGCCTTGGTCAGCGCCACGGCGCTGGCGACATCGGCGGTCACTTCGTTGCGATGCGCGGCCAGCAGCGCGCGCAGGGCGGTCAGCAGTTGCGGCATCACGAACAGGCGGCGCTTTTCGGCCATGAGGCCAAGCACCTGGCGCAACACGGGCGCAAGGCCCATCTTGTCGGCCACGGCGCCGATCGCCTTGCCCTGCTCCTCGCGGCTGAGCAGCGGCGACTGCATCACGTTGCGCAGGTCGGCGCTCTCAGACAGCGCGGCGGCCAGATCGTCGACGCCGGATTCCAGCGCGTCGAGGCCGTTGTTCTCTTGGGCGATCTCAAAGACCGCAGTGGCATAGCGTTCGGCTATGCCGGCGGAAATCGAAGCTGGTTCGGACACGTCCACCCTTCCGACAGTTCTGGCCCCGGTTTGCCGTGTGGATCACGGACTCCGGGGGCGTGACAGAACCCCACCTTGAGGCGGGGTCGCAAAATCAGGGCCGATGTAACAGAGCGGTCCTTGGGCGGCAATACGGTTTCGTGAAGGGCAGAAAAGAGGAAAATGCATACTATTCAGCACGTTAAAGAGGGTGCGACCGTTTGTGACGCCATAATGATTACAAATTCTTAACTTGCCTGCCCGTTGCCTTTGCGATTCCCTTCGCAAAACGGGTCGTCGGGCCTGCAGGACCGTGTTCGGTCATATCGGCGCGGTTTCCGGCTTGGGCTGCAAGACCGGGATCGGGTTGCGGATCGACGCGCGAACCGCGCTGCCGGTGGTCGGCTGAACCCGCTTGCTCGCCTCGACCAGAAAGGCGCCGCCCGGCATCAGTGTCGGCAGGCGGGCCCCCAGCCGCTCCATCAGCGGGCCGGTCTTCAGCCAGAAGCGGCGCTCGGACGGAAACTGGTAGAGCGCCGTTGCGTGGCGTTCGGGCAGGAAGCCGTGGGCCTTCAGCTGGTTCTCCAGCTGGCCCAGGGTGTAGGGCCGCCCGAAACCGAAGGGCGTCCGGTCCGACCGCGACCAGAACCCGGCGCGGTTGGGCGCGATGAAGATCGCCTTGCCGCCCGGCCCCAGCACCCGAAAGCACTCTTCCAGCAGGGCCGAAGGCCGCTCCGAGGTTTCCAGCCCGTGCATCACCACCAGCTTGTCGACCCGTCCGGTTTCCAGCGGCCAGACCGTCTCTTCGCAAAGCACCGAGACATTGGGCATCCCGGCGGGCCAGACCATCACCCCCTGCGGCGCCGGCATCAGTGCGATCACCCGGCGGGCATCGGCAAGGTAGGGACGCAGCAGCGGCGCGGCAAAGCCGAAGCCCGCGACCGTCTGCCCCTTGGCCTCGGGCCAGAGATCCAGCAGCCGCCCGCGGACGCTCGCCTGTGCCGCACGGCCGAGCGTGCTGCGATAGTAGAAGTTGCGCAGATCCTGCACGTCGAGATGCATTGCGGCTCCCACCACGATGGGCCAAGCTGTCCCCCGCGCCAGTGTTTACCATGAAAGGGCAAAAGGCCATGCCTCTTGAAATCCTGACAATCCCTTGCCTGTCGGACAACTATGCCTTCCTCGCGCATGACGCCGCCAGCGGCGAGACCGCGCTGGTGGATGCACCCGAGGCCGGGCCGATCCTGGCGGCGCTGAAGGACAAGGGCTGGAGCCTCAGCCATGTGCTGCTGACCCATCACCACTGGGACCACGTCGACGGCCTGCCCGGTATTCTGGAGCATCACAAGCCGAAGGTGATCGGCGCGAAGGCCGACGCGCACCGCCTGCCGCCGCTGGACCTGGCCGTGGCCGAGGGCGACCGGTTCGAGATCGGTGGCGCGCCGGTTCACGTCTACGACGTTTCGGGCCATACCGTCGGCCACATCGCCTTCTATCTGCCCGACAGCGCCGCCGTCTTCACCGCCGACAGCCTGATGGCGCTGGGCTGCGGGCGGCTGTTCGAAGGCACGCCCGACCAGATGTGGGCCTCGCTGTCGAAGCTCGCCGCCCTGCCGCCGGAAACGACGGTCTATTCGGGCCACGAGTACACCCAGTCGAACGGCCGCTTTGCCCTGACCATTGAACCGGACAACGCAGAGCTTATATCCCGCACCGAAGCCATCGCCCGTGACCGGGCCAGCAACATCCCGACCGTACCGTCGCAACTCTCGCTTGAACTGGCCACCAACCCGTTCCTGCGGGCGCATCTTCCCGGGGTCCAGCGCAACCTTGGGATGCAGGGCGCAGAACCCGCCCGTGTGTTTGCCGAGATCCGCGCGAGAAAGGACAAGTTCTGATGTCGAAAATCCACGCGCGGCGGCAACGCTGTGGAGAAATGTGATCGGTTTCCACAAGAAAAACCTTGAAGCGCCGCAATGATCAACCAAACTCTAACACTATGAAGACATGGTTGGACGGGGGAGTCCGTCACCGACGGCCCCTCCCCGACCCATACAAGAGGAGCACGCATCGTGCCTTCATTCTCGAGCACCCTTGAAAGCGCGATTCATGCCGCTCTGGCACTGGCAAATGATCGTCGCCACGAATTCGCGACGCTGGAGCATCTGCTGCTGGCGCTGCTGGACGAACCCGACGCCATCCGGGTGATGAAGGCCTGCAATGTCGATCTGTCGGAACTGCGCACCACGCTGGTGGAATTCATCGACGAGGATCTGTCGAACCTCGTGACCGACATCGACGGGTCCGAGGCGGTGCCGACCGCCGCCTTCCAGCGCGTGATCCAGCGCGCGGCGATCCATGTGCAGTCTTCGGGGCGCACCGAAGTGACCGGCGCCAACGTGCTGGT
>JAGRMS010000192.1 GCA_020441135.1 Pseudooceanicola sp. | reverse complement strand
AGCGCGGCACCAAGTATTGGCCGGGCAACGGCGTGGACATGGGCAGGGATCACACGATCTTCGCCGTGACCGAAGGCGCCGTCACCTTCCACAAGGGTCTCAAGGGCCGCACCTTCATTTCGGTACTCCCAGTCGCGGAGGCAGCCGAGTAAGCCGGGAACCGGAACGGATTGCAAAAATCCAGGGGGATCGGCGAAAAACGCCGGTCCCCCTCGTCATTTTGCCGCGAGGAGGCGGGAAAACGGCGGAAACCCCGGTGATCCGGGCAGGATTGTCGAACGGCCGTCACGCGGCGCGCACAATCCTGGGGTAATCGAAGGGCCGAGTCGCCGGCCCGGTTTTACTGGCGACACGCGTTTGGAGGAGAAGCTGGAATGAAACTGGATCAGATCGTTGTCCAACCGGTTGTGGAGACGGAGCGGTTCGACCTGCGACCGCTGCGCAAGTCCGACCTGGGCCTGATCGAGCTTTATGCCGGCGACCCGCGCGTGGCGCGCATGACCACCTCGATCCCGCATCCGCTGCCGCCTGGCACCATCGAGGCTTTCATCGCCCGTTCGCTGGCCGACAACCGTGCCGAGGACGTGTGGGCGATGGACGCCAGCCGCACGGGCGGGGCCGAGATGATGGGCCTCATTTCGCTTGTCCGCCTCGACCGGAACCAGTCCGAGGTAGGCTACTGGGTCGCCCCGGTGTTCTGGAACACTGGGCTCGCCTCGGATGCCGTTGCCGCGCTGGTGCAGGCCAACCCGCTGAACAACGCAACGATGTTCGCCAGCGTGTTCCAGGACAATCCGGCCTCGGCCCAGGTGCTAACCCGTAGCGGGTTCCAATATCTTGGCGATGCCGAAAGCTATTGCCTGGCGCGCAACACGACGCTACCCACCTGGACCTACAGCCGGAAGCTCTGACCCCAGCGCGCCGGCGCAACGGAAGCCGAAACCCATGAAATTCCTCGATCTGGCCAAGGTCTATATCCGCTCGGGCAGCGGCGGTAACGGCTGCGTCAGCTTCCGCCGCGACAAGTTCGTCGAATTCGGCGGGCCGGACGGCGGCGACGGCGGCAATGGCGGCTCGGTCTGGGCCGAGGCGGTGGACGGGCTGAACACGCTGATCGACTTCCGCTATCAGCAGCATTTCTTCGCGCAGAATGGGCGCGGCGGCATGGGCCGCCAGCGCAGCGGGGCGAATGGCGAGGATATCGTGCTGAAGGTGCCGGTCGGGACCGAGATCCTCGACGAGGACGAAGAGACGCAGATCGCCGACCTGACCGAAGTGGGCCAGCGCGTGCTGCTCGCCAGGGGTGGCAATGGCGGGTTCGGGAACCTCTACTTCAAGACCTCGACCAACCAGGCGCCGCGACGGGCCAATCCGGGGCAGGAGGGGGTGGAGCGGACGCTGTGGCTGCGGCTGAAGCTGATCGCGGATGTCGGGCTGGTGGGGCTGCCGAACGCGGGCAAGTCGACCTTCCTGGCGGCAACGTCGAACGCGCGGCCCAAGGTGGCGGATTATCCGTTCACGACCCTGCACCCGAACCTTGGGGTCGTGGGCGTGGACGGCGTGGAGTTCGTCGCGGCCGACATTCCGGGCCTGATCGAGGGCGCGCACGAGGGCAGGGGACTGGGGATCGAGTTCCTGGGCCATATCGAACGCTGCGCCGTGCTGCTGCACCTGGTGGACGGGACGTCGGCGACGATCACCAAGGACTTCCGGACCATCCGAAGCGAGCTGTCGCAATATGGCGCTGGGCTGGAGGACAAGCCAATCGTGCTGGTGCTGAACAAGGTCGATGCGCTGGACGCGAAGATGCGCACGGCCAACCGGCGCAAGCTGGAAAAGGCATCGGATGGCGAGACGGTCCATCTGATGTCCGGGGCGACGGGCGAGGGCGTGACCGAGGTGTTGCGCGCGCTGCGTGGCCAGATCGACGACAACCGCCTGCGCCTGAAGAAGCCCGAGGTGGAGGCCGAACCCAAATGGCGTCCCTGACCGGCGCGCGCCGCGTCGTCGTCAAGATCGGCTCCGCCCTGCTGGTGGACCGCAAGACCGGAACCCTGCGCGCCGACTGGCTGAAGGCGCTGGCCGAGGATGTCGCCTGGCTGCGCGGGGGCGGGGCGGATGTGATCCTCGTCTCCTCCGGGTCCATCGCCTTGGGGCGGTCGGTGTTGGGACTGACCACGGGCGTGTTGCCGCTGGAGCAGTCGCAGGCCGCCGCCGCCGTGGGGCAGATCCGCCTCGCCCGCGCCTATGAGGAGGTGCTGGCGCCCCATGCCATCACCACCGGGCAGGTGCTGGTGACGCTGGAAGACAGCACCGACCGCCGCCGCTACCTCAACTCCCGCGCGACGATGGAGACGATGCTGGGCTTTGGCGTCGTCCCAATCGTCAACGAGAACGACACCGTCGCGACGGACGAAATCCGCTACGGCGACAACGACCGCCTCGCCGCGCAGGTCGCCGTCACGGTGGGCGCGGACGTGCTGGTGCTGCTGTCGGATGTGGACGGCTTCTACTCCGCCAACCCGACGCTGGACCCGACCGCCCGCCGGTTCGACGTAATCGACCGGATCACGCCCGAGATCGAGGCGATGGCGGGGGACGCCGGGTCGGGGCTGTCCAAGGGCGGGATGAAGACCAAGCTGATGGCGGCCAAGATGGCGACGGCTGGCGGCTGCGCCATGGCGATCACCGAGGGATCGGCGCTCAACGCGTTGAGATTGCTGGAAAACGGGGCGAACGCCACCTGGTTCACCGCGCAGGGCGATCCGCAGGCCGCCCGCAAGCGGTGGATCGCGGCGATGAAGCCGCGGGGCGAGATCGTGGTGGATGCCGGGGCCGTGACCGCGCTGTCGGGCGGCAAGAGCCTGCTGCCCGCTGGTGTCACCGCCGTCTCGGGCCGGTTCGGGCGCGGCGATCCGGTGGCGATCATCGGACCGAATGCCGAGAAGCTGGGGCAGGGACTGACCCGCTACACCGCCGCCGAGGCGGAGCAGATCAAGGGCCGACGCAGCGCCGACATCGAGCCGATCCTGGGCTATCCTGGCCGTTCCGCCTTGATCCACCGCGACGATATGGCACTCTGAGGCGCAAGGGAGACGCGATCATGAAGGACCTCGACAACATCCCCGCCCTGATGGCCGAAATCGGCGTCCGCGCGAAGAAGGCGGCGCAGGATCTCGCCTTTGCCAGCCAGGAGCGCAAGTATGCCGCCCTGCTGGGGGCCGCCGAATTCGTCTGGATACGCCGAGCCGAGATCATCGAGGCGAATGCGCAGGACATGGCCTATGGCCGCGACAAGGGCCTCTCCAACGCGATGATGGATCGCCTGATGCTGGACGAGGATCGCATTCGCGGGATCGTCGACGGGCTGCGGGCGGTGGCCGAGCAGGCGGACCCGGTGGGCAAGGTAATCGCCGAATGGGACATGGCCTCGGGCCTCCACATCCAGCGCGTCCGCACCCCGCTGGGCGTTGTCGGCGTGATCTACGAGAGCCGCCCCAATGTCACCGCCGACGCCGGGGCGCTGTGCCTGAAGTCCGGCAACGCGGTGATCCTGCGTGGCGGGTCCGAAAGCTTTCATTCCTCGGCCGCGATCCATGCCTGCCTGGTAGAGGGGCTGAAGTCCGCCAACCTGCCCGCCGACGCGATCCAGCTGGTCCCGACCCGCGACCGGGCGGCGGTCAGCGAGATGCTGGGGATGGTGCAATACATCGACGTGATCGTGCCGCGCGGCGGCAAGGGGTTGGTCGGCCTCGTCCAGCGCGAAGCGCGGGTGCCGGTCTTTGCCCACCTCGAAGGCATCTGCCACACCTATGTCGCCGCCTCTGCCGATCCCAACATGGCGGTCGAGCTGGTGCTGAACGCCAAGACCCGCCGTACCGGAATCTGCGGCGCGATGGAGTGCCTGCTGATCGACTGGCGGTTCTACACGCAGCACGGGGCCTTGCTGGTCGACGCCCTGCTGAAGGCAGGCGTCGAGGTGCGGGCCGATGGGGAACTGGCGAAAATCCCCGGCACAGTGAAGGCGCAGCCCGAGGATTTCGGCCACGAATTCCTCGACATGATCTGCGCGGTGAAGCTGGTGGACGGTATCGACGCCGCCATCGACCACGTTCGCACCTACGGCTCGAACCACACCGACTGCATCGTCACTGAGGACGCCCGCGAGGTGGAGCGATTCTTCGAACGCCTCGACAGCGCAATCCTGATGCACAACGCCTCGACCCAGTTCGCCGATGGGGGCGAGTTCGGCATGGGGGCGGAGATCGG
>JAGRMS010000191.1 GCA_020441135.1 Pseudooceanicola sp. | reverse complement strand
CTCATCATCTTCGTCGGCATCATCGCCGAGGTTCCGGCGGCGCTGGCGCAGTTCTTCAGCCAGGGCCGCTCGGGCGCGATCAGCCCCGCCGTCATCATCGGAGCCATGGTGATGATCGTGGTGGTCATCACCTTCGTGGTGTTCATGGAACGCGCGCTGAGGAAGATCCACATCCAGTACCCCCGCCGCCAGGTCGGCATGAAGGTCTATGACGGCGGCTCCTCGCACCTGCCGGTCAAGGTCAACCCGGCAGGCGTGATCCCGGCGATCTTCGCCTCCTCCCTGCTGCTGCTGCCGGTGACGATATCGACCTTCAGCCAGGGCGCGGCCTCGGGTTCTGTCATGTCGTGGCTGCTGGCCAACTTCGGCCCCGGCCAGCCGCTCTACCTGCTGTTCTTCATCGGCATGATCGTCTTCTTCGCCTATTTCTACACCTTCAACGTCTCGTTCAAACCGGACGAGGTGGCCGACAACCTGAAGAACCAGAACGGTTTCGTGCCCGGCATCCGCCCCGGCAAGAAGACCGCCGACTACCTGGAATACGTCGTCAACCGCGTCCTCGTGCTCGGCTCGGCCTACCTCGCGCTGGTCTGCCTGCTGCCGGAAATCGCGCGCGACCAGTTCTCGATTCCGTTCTACTTCGGCGGCACCTCGCTGCTGATCGTCGTCTCGGTCACGATGGACACGATCCAGCAGGTCCAGAGCCATCTCCTGGCCCACCAGTACGAGGGCCTCATCGAGAAATCGCAGCTGCGTGGACGCAGCAAGAAGAAACCTGCGAAACGGAGTCCGGCGCGGCGATGAACATCATACTTCTGGGGCCCCCGGGGGCCGGCAAGGGCACGCAGGCGCGGTTCCTCGTGGACGAGCGCGGGATGGTGCAACTCTCGACCGGCGACATGCTGCGCGAAGCCAAGGACTCGGGCACCGAGATGGGCAAGAAGGTCGCCGACGTGATGGCGCGGGGCGAACTGGTGACGGACGAGATCGTCATCGGCCTGATCCGCGAAAAGCTGGAAGCGGGCGGCGGCAACGGATTCATCTTTGACGGCTTCCCCCGCACGCTGAAACAGGCCGACGCGCTGGGCGACCTGCTGGCCGAGATCGGCCAGAAGCTCGACCGCGTGATCGAGCTGCGCGTGGACGATGCGGCGCTGGTCGCCCGCATCACCGCCCGGTCGACCTGCGGCACCTGCGGCGAGGTCTACAACGATTTGACCAAGCCGATCCCGGCGGATGGCAAATGCTCCAACTGCGGCGGCACCACCTTCAAGCGCCGCGCCGACGACAACGAGGAAAGCCTCAAGACGCGGCTGCTGGAATACTACAAGCAGACCTCGCCGCTGGTCGGCTACTACTACGTCAAGGGCGTCTACGGCCGGGTCGACGGCCTGGGCGAGATGGACGCGGTGAAGGCGGAGATTGCGGACGTTCTGGGGTAACCGACGCCGGGACGGGGCTCGGGGCGAATGCCCTTGACCGCCCCTTCCTTTCCCCCTAGGACGCACCATCCCGAAAGGGAATCACTTCGTGTACGATTCCTTATCGGGTCGTGCGGATCACCTCGAAGATTTGCCGGACCGGACGGGTCTCCCGCCCGGTTCATGTTGTGAAAAAAGGGTCCGGCATCACGGACCCGCAACCGAAGGAACGCAAGACGTGGCACGTATTGCCGGCGTGAACATCCCGACTGCCAAGCGGGTTCCCATCGCCCTCACCTATATCACCGGAATCGGTCCCGCCTCGGCCAAGGCCATCTGCGATGCCGTCGGCATCGACCAGGCGCGCCGGGTCAACCAGCTGTCCGACAGCGAAGTGCTGGCCATCCGCGAACACATCGACGCCAACTACACCGTGGAAGGCGACCTGCGCCGCGAG
>JAGRMS010000190.1 GCA_020441135.1 Pseudooceanicola sp. | reverse complement strand
GAACTAGCTGTTCAGTCCCGGCCTCTGCCGACGTAGGGTGCGCAATCTGCCCACCGATGCGCCAACCGGACACGACCCGCAGGGCGGGCAATCTGCCCACCGATGCGCCGACCGGACACGACCCGTAGGGTGGGCAATCTGCCCACCGATATCCCGACCGGACACGACCCGCAGGGCGGGCAATCTGCCCACCGATGCGCCGACCGGACACGACCGACCCGGAGAATGGCAATGCGCTCGCTGACCACCGTTGTCGGCGCTCTCATGCCGCGGCGTCCCAGCGAATCCCGAAACACGCTACGCGACACAAGGTCTATGCGACGACGGCGGTGCGTGATCTGGTGTCGGACGCTTGTCGCCAAACAGGATCCGGCCCTTGTCCGGCCACCCCGTCACCGCCCTCGCACAGGTGCTTTGCCTGCATATCGGTCTGGGCAAGTCCAGACTTGCGATGCTGTGCCTGATCCTCGTGGGGATCTCACGTCAAATCCTGGTCCCGCACCGGCGTCGACCGAATCCGGCAACTGCGCCGGTCCGACCCGGTCGAGGCGATGCAGGCCTGGCGAAAAGTCGGCGGGCCAGGGCGAATGGACCGCGGAGTCGTGGAGCGTGGTGTCCCGAGTGTCTGTTAGCGGTAACGTCAACAACGTCAAAGGCTTGACCCCCCGTCCTAGCTAGGACACCCGAAACGGAACAGGGGGCCGCCCCTGCGGACGACCCCCCTGCCCTTCTCTCCGCCCGCCTCAGCGCGCGTATTTCTGGAGGACCGACCGGATCTCGCCCCGCTTGCCGGCCGCCCGGATACTCGCCAGGTTCAGGGCATTTTCGAAGGCCACCCGCGCCCGGCGCATCCGCCCGCCGGTCGGCCTGACAGCGGTCCCGACCGAGACCACCGTCTCGGCCCCCGCCGACCCGCCCTTGCGGTTGATCCGCTCCTGGATCGATCCCTCGACCGCCGGCGCCCGCGGCATCGTCTGCCCGCTCGACACCACCACGAACTGCCCATGCCCGGCATAGGCCATCATGTATTTCTGATCCCCGAACACCTCGTCGATCGCCTTCGCCACCAGGATCAACGCCCGCACCGGCACCGCCGCCTGCGGATCGTCCCCCGCCAGCGCCGTCCGGTCCACGTTGACCGCCATCGCGAAGGCCTCCTCGACCGCCTCTCCCGACAGCCGGGTCACATAGTTCTGCAAGGCCGCATAGTCGATCAGCGCCGGCACCGAAGCCAGCGAAGCGAGCCGCGCCGAACCCCAGTCGTTGCCACTGTCCGGCTCCGCCTGCGCCCGGCTGTCGGCACCGCGGTTCCGATTGTCCTCGGTCCGTGCCTGCGCCGTCTTCAGCCGGTCGCCGAATTCGATGATGTCGAACGGCTTGGTCGTATAGTCGGACGCCCCCGCCCGGAATGCCCGGTCGAGGTGATCCATGTCCGACATCGCCGTCAGCATGATGATCGAGGTATCGCGATAGGCGTCCAGCTGCCGCACGCGGGTACATAGCTCAATGCCGTCCATGCCCGGCATGTTGATATCCAGCAGCAGGCAATCGAACGGTTCCGACGCCGTGCCAATCTTCTCCAGCGCTTCGGCACCCGACGTCGCAACGGTGATATCCGTGCAACCCACCATCTCGGCGATCTTCGGCACGAGTTCCAGGATGAACGGGTCGTCGTCCACCGCCAGCACCTTCATCGAGCCTTCGGCCTTCACCACCTCCGCTTTCGGAGCGACGGGCGCTTGAACCGGAGCGGCCTCCACCTCCGCTTCTGGTTCAACGTCCTCCACGACCGGCTCTTCGACCGCGTTGCGCCGCATCATCGCACTGGCCGTCGCCACGATCCCGGTCGTTCCCGCCCCGATCGCACTGTAAAGCAGCAAGGCCATCCAGAACGAAGAGCCAAGGCTCAGCGCGACCACAAAGCTGATCAACCCGGCGAAAGTGCCTATGAAGATGTGGGCAATAACCACGTCTTTCTCCTGTCGTTCCTCATGCCCCTGCAATCAGCGCACCATCCTTCTGATTCGGTTTCAACCGAAAGTTGACAGGCTCCGCGGGGTTGTCTTGTTAAGTGCCGTGCCTGCAACAAGACCAAAGGATTACGGCGACTTCGTTGCAAAATGTGGCCTTTTTCAGGCCCATTTCTTAGCCGCCAAGATATCGCGGCGCATAAGTACCGCCGGCTTGAATAGGAGGTTGCCATCGACGGTTCTCCAAATGGGTGAGTCCAGGTAAGCCCGCTGACAACAAAACTGTTGCCTGGGGATAACTTGCGTGGCACAACCTGTCTTGTCGCAGGATCGCGTGTTTCACGTCGTCTTGCGTCGAAATAAATTTGGCCCACCAAGAGGCCGCGAGGGCAGCGTGAACGACAGAGACAACCTCCGGTCCATTTCGGCCACCATCGCCGCCGATGCCGCGCGCCTGTCCGAGGCGCTCGACGCCCATATGCGCAACAGCTTCCAGCCGGAAAGCCGCAAGGCCCTGCGCAAGTTCCAGCCCGCCGAAGTCGCCGAACTCACCGGCATCTCGATGTCCAACCTGCGCACCCGGCACCAGGACGGCGACTTCCCCGAGGTCGAGACCGACGCCCGGGGCCGCCGTCTCTATTCTGCCGAAGAGATCTACCAGATCCGCCAGGTCATGGCGAAGACCGGGCGCAACGGCGAAACCTACCTGCCGGGCCGCCGCGAGGGCGACGCGCTCCAGGTCATCTCCATTGTCAACTTCAAGGGCGGCTCCAGCAAGACCACCACTGCGATCCACCTGTCGCAGCGTTATGCCCTGCGCGGCTATCGCGTATTGGCGGTCGATATGGACCCGCAGGCCAGCCTGACCACCATGTTCGGCTACCGGCCCGAGATCGAGTTCGCCGAATCCGGCACCATCTACGACGCCCTGCGCTATGACGATCCGCAGCCGATGCGCGACGTGGTGCGCAAGACCTATTTCCACAACCTCGACCTCGCGCCCGCCGGCCTGATGCTCTCGGAATACGAGACCGAGACCGCCTATGCCCTGCAACACAAGATCGATCCTCCCTTCACCCAGCGCCTGGCGATCCTGCTGGACGAGGTGCAGGCCGATTATGACCTTGTGATCATCGACTGCCCGCCGCAGCTGGGCTTTACCACCATGACTGCGCTGCTCGCCTCAACGGGCTTGTTGATCACCGTCATGCCCTCGATGCTCGACGTGGCGTCGATGGCGCAGTTCCTCGACATGGCGGGCGAGACGGTGCGCACGCTGGAAGAGGCCACGGGCCCGATCGACTGGAGCTTTCTCAAGTTCCTGATCACACGGTTCGAACCCACAGACGTGCCGCAAAGCCAGATGGCTGGCTTCCTGCGCTCGATCCTGCTCGACCAGATACTGACGACGCCGGTGCTGAAATCCACTGCCATTTCCGATGCCGCGATGACGCAGCAGACGATCTACGAACTCGCCCCCTCGCAGGTCGTCCGCAAGACGCTCGACCGCGTGCTCGAGAGCGTGAACGGTGTCGCCGACGAATTCGAGAAGACCATTCAAGCCGCATGGGGACGCGAGGTCGACTGATGGTACGCCGCAACCTGTTCCAACCCCCTCCCCCGCCGGACAAGCCGGCGGATCCGAAACCGCGCTTTCCCAACACCGGCGCAATGAGCGGGGTAAAATCGACGCTCAAGGAACTGTCGAGCAACGCGGTCCGCGACATCCCCCCCGAGATGATCGAAGAGGACGGCCCGCAGGACCGCCTCGCCTTCTCGGACGCCGACGTGACCGCGCTGGCCGACAGCATCCGCGCCCACGGGCAGCAGGTGCCGATCATGGTGCGCCCCCTGCCCGACCGGCCCGGTCACTACCGCATCGTCTACGGCCGCCGCCGCCTGCGCGCGCTGCGCCTGCTCGGCCAGCCCGCCAAGGCGTTGGTGCGCGCCCTGTCCGACGCCGAGGCGGTGCTGGCGCAGGGTCAGGAGAACAGCCAGCGGCTTGACCCGAGTTTCATCGAAAAGGCCCGCTTTGCCGCCTCGCTGGCGGGGGCGGGCTATGAGCCGGGCGTGATCCTCGACGCGCTGGCCATCGACAAGCCGATGCTGTCGCGCATGAACAAGGTGGCCCGCGAAATCCCCGATGCCGTCGTCGCGCTGATCGGCCCGGCGCATGGGATCGGGCGCCGCCGCTGGGAAGACCTCGCCGACGCGGTGCGCGACCGGGGCCTCGACCTGGCCGCGCTGGCCGAAGACGCTGGCCCATTTGACGGAATGACCTCCGACGCCCGCTTCGGCGCGCTGGCCGATGCCGTGACCCAGGCTACCCGCAAGACACCCGAGGACACAGGCACGACCATCCTCGCCCCCGACGGCGAACCCCTGGCCGAGATGCGCGACACCCCCCGCGCCGTGACGCTGAAACTGCCGAAATCCGACTTCGCCCTCTGGCTGCGCGACAACGCGCAGGCCGAGCTGTCCCGCCTTTACGACACCTGGCGCAACCGCCAGGGCTGAGCCCCACCCCCAACAGACAGGAGCACGATCCGCAGCCAGAAAAAGAAAGAGCCCCCCAAGGTTTCCCCCGGAGAGCCCTCTGTTCTTAGCACCTTCAGATGTACCAGCTTCTCCAATCCAGTCAACACCAACCGATTCGTCGGGCCGGTAATCCGTGACTTTTTTCACGGGGAGGCCGCTGGATGGGCCCTGCCCTCTCCGGTTGCCGTGAAATTCACATGGCTTTCAGACAGATTTCCGCGCCCGCCGGGCCGCGGCCCGAACGTTCGTTGTCCGCGGACAACCCGCCCCCGCGCCACGCCGTCATGGATATCCTGCGCCGCGCGTCGCTGGGGTTGAACGCGGGCGTTCTCGCGACCCTCGACTCCCTTCTTGGTTGCCTCCCACCCCGGCGCAATCACCACACGGTCTTCGCCTCGAACGCCACGCTGGCGTTTCGCCGCAACGGCATCACCGACCGCACCCTGCGCCGCCACATCGCCGCGCTGGCCGAGGCCGGGCTGCTGGCGCGGCACGACAGCCCGAACGGCAAGCGGTACACACGTCGCGGGCCGGATGGTGGCACCGTGCTGCGCTTCGGCCTTGACCTGACGCCGCTGTTTGCCCGATTGCCAGACCTTCAGGCCCAGGCGCAGAACGCCGACCTTGAAGCCGAACGCATTGCCTACCTCCGCGCCAAACTCCGCGCCGCTGCTGCCGAGCGCCTTCGGCACGATCCGGCGGACGACCACGCCGCCGACGCACTGCGCGCGCTTCGCCGCAAGCTCTCCGTCAGCCAGTGCGAGGCGCTGCTTGCCGCGCTTCCGCCGGTCAGGGCCGAAGCGCCGGTGTCCGCCCATGACGGCCAGAATGTCCGCCACCAACAGAACCCAACAACAGAGAGAAAAACACCCGGACGGGCAGGGGATCTGACTGTCCGCGATCTTGTCGAAGCCTGCCCCGAGGCAATCGCCTATGCCAGCGAACCGATTGCAACCGTCACGCAGGCCATTACCCATGCGCGCACCCTGGCGCGCTTACAGGGCATCGACGCCCAAGAAGCCGAGAAGACCCTTGGACCGGTCGGCGCGGCGCTGGCCCTTTGGGCGATCACCCAACTCGGCAACACCATCCGGAATGCCCGCGCGTATTTCCGCGCCATGATCCGACGCCCGGACTTCGACCCGATCCGCCTGGTCCGCCAGTTGCACCGCCGGAATTGTCCGCGGACAACGCCGGTGAGACCATGAAAGGGCAGGGGCCGTCAGGCCGCCCGACCCTCGCCCATATACAGCTTCTGCATGTCCACGAACGGCCCGTTTTCAAGCTCCGCGCGGATCGGGGCCCATGCCTCGGCATGCTCCGCGATGCCTTCATACATTTCGCGCGGCACCTGCACGTCGCCCTTGACGTCTTCGCTCGCCGTCTCCAGCCAGACCATCATCAGCGTCGTATCACTCACGTCGATCAGCCGCAGTTCCACCCCTGGCGCCAACGGAGCCTTGGGCAACCGCCGCAACAGATCCAGCTTCAGCATCTCGACCACCGCGTCATCCAACCCATGTTCCCGGATCAGCAGCTTTTCCCGCACCGCCGGCCAGCCGAAAGTCAGCCGCACCGCCAGATCCCGCCCAACCGTCTGCGCCGCCGGGGGCGCGTCCTTGCCGTAGCTGGTGTCGAAAAGTTCCGTCACCTTGTCCTCGATCTCCAGGTAATGCGGCATCCGCGAGCCCGGCATACTGGCGATCCATTGGCCCCGCCCGGCGTCGAGATAGTTGAAATTCGGCTGCAACCGGAACGATGTCTTGCAGGCGGTGCAGGTCATATCCTGAAATGCATTCGCCAAGATATCGTCGCGCAGATCCGGTCGCCGGTCGGCATTGACCGATCCAACCGCATCCACGGTGACAAGCGCCCCGCACGCAGGACAGGCCATGTTCAAAGGCTGAAACAGAGACATGTCGAACCCTCCCCCTTATGCGTCCGGCCCGGCCAGCCCGGCCAGCCAGCCCGCCGCCGGATGTCCCGGCTTCATCTTGCCGATGTGGTACGCGGCATACAGCTCCGAGAACCACTCGCCCGGCGCCCGGAACTGATAGCCCGTCATCCCCTGCTGGCGGGCGGCGAACAGGTAGCTTGTCCAGTTGCCGGGATAGCTTTCCTGGTAGACCCGCCCGTCAATCGTGATCCGCGACGCCTGCGAATTGCTGGTCCAGGGGTTGGTGCTTTCCAGGCACAGCGCCACATGGCCCGACGCGGCGATCCGCCGCCGCTCCCATTCCTCCGGCTCGACCCCCGCAGGGGGCTCGGGCCGCGCGATATTGGCCGCCTCGAGCATCGCTTGTTCGATGTAGGTCTGGTCATACTCGAAATGCTTGGCGAAGACCTTGGCCACCTTGCCGTAATCGCGCCCGTAGCTGATCCAGCCGCCGTGATCGGGCGACCCGCCGTTGCTGCCCATGTAGTTGTTCTTGTCGTCCACCGCATGCCCTACCTCGTGCAGCGTGTTCCAGCTGAACCACGTCACCGGCTCGTTATCCACCGGCTTGCACTCCTCGTCCTGCCCGCCGACCTCGAACTCGCGGCCAAAGCCGTAGTGACCGCTGGTCTCGTCGCGGCCTTCGTTCATGCCAACTTCCTTGCGGTCCGAGTCGTACCAGGATCCGCCGGTCTCGCGATCGCTCCAGATCAGCAAACTGTCGTTGCCGGTGGTATCGCCCGGCGGCAGTTTCGACATGTACTCGTAGAACCGCTGGATGTTCGGCCCGATCTTGCCTCCGTCGATGATGTCCAGTGTCTGGACGTCCGTGACGGCGTTGTAGGTGTAGATCTCCAGCTTGCAGCCGTACCGTGCCTCGAAGGCCACCCGCAACACGTCGCGCTGCGCGTCCGGTTCCAGCTGGCCCATCATCGCGTCCAGCTCTGCCTCTCCACCTGGTTGTGCAAGCAGCGCCTTCACCGCTTCCGGCGTCGGGGCGATGTTGCCCCGCATCTCGGCCAGCATATGCGCGGCCGCGCCAATCCGGCGGACCTCCTCCAGCACGTCCAGCGCCTCGGTTGCCTTGTGATCCCCGGCCAGCCGCGCCGCCTCTTCCAGCTTGCTGCGCATGGTGTCGATCGAGGGCTTGATCGCATAGCGGTGCGGATGCGCCTCCAGCGTCGCCACCATCGGCTCCACCGCGGCCTCGGCGCGGACCGACAGGTATTTGTCGTAATCCTCCGCCAGCGTGCCGAACCCGTCCAGCTGCGCCACCAGCCCGTCCAGGACCGTGGCCTGCGCCATGTGATCGCCGCTCGCCACGGCAGTGGTCAGAACCTGACCGAGTTGAGAGTCTACGGGTGCCAAAAGCGGCTCTACATAGGCCGCTTGCGCGTGTGCGCGCAGAGCAGCCACCTGCGCGTTGGCGCGAGTCACCGACTGCTCAAGCATGCGATATTGGCTCATCTTCTCGTCCGCCGCGTTGCAGGCGGCAATGGCGTCCTTCAGCGCCTGCTTGGTCGCGCCGCTTCCTGCCTTGGCAAAAGCCAGCTGCGTCGCCGCCGTGGCCAGTTCCACGTTCGCGCCCACCGCCTCGGGCCGCGCGCTCAGCCGGTCCAGCAGCGCCTGTGTCGCCAGGATCACCGCCTCGGGCAGGATCCCGGTATCCGCGGCCCCATCCAGCAAGCCTGTCACCAGTTCCATGCCGGCATGGCTGTCCGCGCTCTCGATGGCGCTCTGCGCGTCCGTCTCGATCTCTTCCATCAGGGTCTGTGCGGCGGGATACCTGCCCTCGGCGGCGCTCGACTCGCCCAGGGCATACTTCGCCGTCAGCCGCTGGATCATTGGCTGGATGGCGCTCGCCTGCGGATGGGCCGCCGCCTCGTCCATCTTCGCCTTCGCCGTCACCCGCGCGTCCTCGTAGGGCTGGAAGGCCTGCGCCTTGGCCGCCAGCGGCGGACAGGCGGCGATGATCTCGTTCATCTCGATGGTCGCCCGGTGGAAATTGGTCGCCTCGACCAGGGCAGGGGCGGCATCATAGCGCGCCTCCAGCGCCGTGAGCTCCTCCTCGACGCCCGGGTTGCGCACCAGCTTCACCAGGTTCAGCTTGGCCCAGGCCTCGATCTTCAGCGGCTCGTAGGCCACCGTTGCATCCAGCACCCGCTTGGCCGCTTCCAGATCCCGGAAGGGCGGCCAGGACGACCATACCGCCGCGATGAAGTTCGGTTTCGCCAGGTCGGCCTCGTAGATCTTCAGCTTCTCCTTCGCTGCGTCCACCTGCTTGACGCAGGCCGCCTTGCCGTCGACGTCGGGCAACAGCGTATCGTAGTTGTCGACCTTGTTCTTCAGCGCCGTCGCGCCATCGGCCAGCTCGTCGTCGGTCGGCGTCTTCAGGGCCGCCCCCTCCGCCGCCTCGCTGGCAGCCTCCTTCATCTTGCGGTTGGCGACGCTGGCCGGAATATCCGTCAGATACTTGTCGATCCGCGCCACCCGCGTCGCCATGTACGCCACAACCGGAGCGTGTGTTGCTTGCCCCAGCTTCGTCTTGATCCCGGTGATATCGCCCAGGTCTCGGCGCACATCCACATACAACGCCGCATCCGCGTTTGCCTGGTCGGTGATGATCTTCGCCTTGGTGATATCCGCATCCGCGCCGGCGATGTCCCAGGCGGGATCGGCGGCCTTGCCATCTGCCGAGGTCAGCAGCGCCGTGGCCTCGTCGATATGCGGCTGGATCGAGTTGTCGGGGTTCTTGCCGGGCAGGTTCAGGTTCAGCTCCAGCCGCACCGCCGACCGGCGGTTCTGATAGGGCCCCCAGGCCGTGACCTTGGGCAGCACCGCCTCCAGATGCGCGATCGCCGCGTCCAGCTGCGTGCGCGCCGTGGCAAAGTCACCGCCCGCCGCCGCCGTCTTGGCCGCGCCCGCCGGAGTATCCGCCTCGGCGATATGCGCCCGGAAGGTGCCGGTGCTGTCGGCACTGTCGACCGCGGCCTTCATGTCGGTATAGACCTTGTAGGCCTTGTCGAAATCCGTCGCCATCCCGTCCAGCGCGGCAGTATCCTTCAGCCCGTCAAGCGCCTGCACCGCATCCGCCGACGTCTTGGCCTCCGCCGCCCGCTTCTCGGCCTCGTTCAGCGTCGCCAGCCCGGCGGCATACTCCAGCTCCAGCGCCTGCTTCGCCGCCGTCGCGATCAGCGCATCCGCCTGCGCCACGCCGCTCTCGCCGCCTGCGCGCCCGCGCTCGGCATCCACCAGTGGCGTCACCGCCGCCAGTTTGGCGGTATAGTCGACGTAATCCTGCGCCTTCTGCTCCTGATCCGCTACCTCAAGGAAGGTGCGGTCATAGATCGCGGTCGCGGCAGGATAGTGCTTGAGTCCCGCTTCCGCTTCGGCCCGGACCTTGTCGTCCTCCATCTTCTGGATGAACGCCGCGATCCCGGCCTTGCCTGCATGGGCCTTCAACCGCGTCAGCGCCGCCTCGAAATCCGTCTTCGAGGGCGTATACAGCTCCAGCGCCCGCGTCAGACCGACAAGATAGGGCCGGTCGGCGATGTCGAGGTGAATCAACATGTTGCACGACAGGTTGTAATCGCCCGTCTTGGCCACCTGCGCATCGGCAAAATCCTTGCGGAACCGCGCCAGCTCCGGCTCCATCAGCGCCCGGTCCGCCGCCGGCAGGGCGTCGATGTCGGCTATGCACAGGGTGATGTTGCCATGGCGCGTATCGTAGTCCGTCTTCTTCTCCTGCAACTGCAACATCCGCGTGTGCAGTGGCGGCACCTCGTCCAGCGTCTTGACCGCCTCCTTGAACTTGTCCGCCGCCGCCTCGGCCGTCGCCTTGTCCAGCAGCGCCTGGCAGTCGGCCTGCATCTTGTCGATGCTGGCCACCCCGGTTGCGGGGTTGCCGATCGTCCCCGCGACGAGATTGTCGCGCGAGGTGCGGATCGCCTTGTAATGCGCGCAGTCGTCCGCCTGCACCTCGACCTTGTCGCACTCCGCCATCAGCGGCTCGACCGCCTTGATCGCGCCCTTGAAGTCCTGCTTGTCCGCCTTGGCCACGGCGGCATCGCGTTTGGCCTTGATCGCATCGATCTTCGGCTGGATCTCGGGCTGGGCCGCCTGCGGATGGTTGTCCAGCGTCTTCAGCCGCGCGTTCAGCGCATCCAGCGCGCGCTTCCAGTCCTTTTTCTCGACCGTCTTGGCGTTGATCTCGTTCACAAGATCCGCCAGCGCCTTCAATGCCTTGTCAAGCTTTGCCGTCTCCAGCACCGCATCTGCCGCCTTCATCTGGTCGGCATAGTCCTTCTGCTCCGACACCACCTTGGTCCAGTCGGCGGGCTTTGGTTCCGCCGAGCCGGGGATCACCGCCATATAGGCGTCGACCAGTTTGCCGACCGCGGTCAGTTCCTTCCCGATCCGCTCCAGCTTCGCCGCATCGTCGCCGCTGAGGTCGGTGGCCTTCTTCGACGGCGCGGCCGAAGGCGCGTCCACCGCGGCGGCGCCGGACGTGTTCCCCGCAGGGTGCGCCGCCCCCCCGGCGCCGTCGCCGGGGCCACTCGCCGCCACGGCAGGCTCCGGCGCGTGCTCCTCTTCCGCTTCGGGCGCTTCGGCGGGCTCCGGCTCGGGCTGCGCCGGCTCTTCCACCTCCGGCGGCGAGGGCTCTTCAGCCGTCGCCGGCTCCCGTTCTGCCTCCACTTCGGGCGCTCCGTAGCCGCTCCCGCCGCCCGAAGGCGCTTCCGGGGCGCGCTCCGCCTCGGGCTGCAACTCTTCTTCCAGCGGCGCCTCGTCGGTCACGTCCTGGACCGGCTCTTCCTCCGCCTCCGGCTCCTCCGCATATCCCGGATCCTCGGCAACCACCTCTTCCTCGTCCGGGTCGCCGTCATCCTCCAGCAGCGCCCCATCCGTCGACAGGATACGCACCTTCAGGCTGGTCAACCCGGCAGATTTCAGGAACCCCTTGAGACTCTTGGCAAATCCCGTCGGCGGCTCGTCCGTGCAGGTGAAGTTCATCTTGGTGCCGTCAATCTCCAGCACCCCGCAAGCGGTCTTGACCGTCTCGCCCTGCTTCTTCGCCTCGCGGGCCAGCGATTCCGCGTTCTTGCTCTTATGCGTCATCAGCACCGTGGCGTCGGGCTTCTTGCCCATGCAGACACCGAAGTTAACCGGCCGCTTTCGCGCTTCGGCGATATCTGAACGCAGCGCCTTGATGGCATCCTTGGACATGGCAGGCATTGGGATTACCTCTGCAGGAAATGGGATCACTAATATGACTTGGGGCCTTGTAGCGTTAACCTTGGCACGGCTTTCCGAGTCCCGCAACTATCGCGCGAACCATCGGCCGGGATTGACCGGTTAACGTTTCCGTCCCAGACTGACGCCGTCAAAGCCCGCACCCCGAGGCCCCGATGAGCGTCTTCCTGGCCGTCACCGCAATCGCGCTGTCCCTCGGCCTTTCGCTGGAGGTTCCCGCCATGTCAGAACGCCAGGAACTCACCGGCCACTGGCGCATCACCTGGATCGCCGACGGCACCCTGCCGCCGGATGCCGAGGTCAGCCTTGCCTTCACCGCAGACGGGCGCATGTTCGGC
Organism: Pseudooceanicola sp.; assembly: GCA_020441135.1. Classification (GTDB taxonomy): domain Bacteria; phylum Pseudomonadota; class Alphaproteobacteria; order Rhodobacterales; family Rhodobacteraceae; genus Seohaeicola_A. The sequence goes on along the minus strand of JAGRMS010000190.1, from coordinate 1,183 downwards.
AAAGCCTCCTGCCGGATGTATCGCACCGAGTACAAGCTCGACGACGACACTCTCAGTTTCGGCGAGATGCGCTTTGGCAACGAACGCTGCCCCTCGGACACGCTGAAGATCGAGGCCGACGTGCTACGGTCCCTGCGCCGCGCCAACCGCTTCCAGATCGAGCAGGACGGCTCCCTGCTGCTGTCCACCTTCGACAATCCCAGGGTCCGCGCCAGCCGAGCGCCCTAGGTCTTCCTTGGCATGTCGTCGCGCTCGGGCACCGTCTGGCGCTCGATCATCCGATGCACCCGCACTGGCTCGGGCCCCTGGTGCAGCGCCGTCAGCGCGTCCGACACTTCGGCATCCGCATGGGTACGCCGCTCGTTGTGGCGGATGTACTCCACCCAGGTCGGGACGTGATAGGTCTCGGTCCAGCAATCCGGGACTTCCAGGTCGCGCAGCAGCGCCCATTGCTGCGCCCCGTCGCGGATACGGATGCGCCGCCGCCGCGCCATCAGCGCCAGGAAGGCCGCAACATCCTCCTGCGCGATGCGATAGTCCACCAGCACCATGATCGGCCCGCTGCGCTAGGTCATGTCCAGCTGCACCGGCGGCTCGCGGAAACGGTTCAACGGGTTCAGGTTCAGCTCGGTCGAGTCGGGCAGGGGGGCCACCAGCCCCATCAGCGCGCCCGCCACCATCACGGCCGCCGCCACCATCAGCGCCACCAGCAGCCCCAGCGAATCGGCGATCCCGCCCCATAACCAGCTTCCCGCGGCCATGCCTCCGAACACCGCCGTCTGGTAAAGCGCGATCACCCGCCCCACGACCCAGCGCGGCGTCGACAGCTGCACCGTCACGTTGAACAGCGACAGGCACAGCACCCAGCCGAACCCGGCCACCAGCAGCGCCAGCGCCCCCGCCACCGCGCTTGTTGTCAGCCCCAGCGTCGCCAGGCTGACGGCGAAGCCCGCGAAGCCCATGCGGATGATCCGCTCGTTATGAAACCGCGCCCGCAGCCGCGCATTGGCCAGCGCCGCGATCACCGCGCCAAAACCGAAGGCGCCCAGCAGCACGCCGTAGACCAGCGCATTGCCGCCCATGTGATCGCGCACCACCAGCGGCAGCAGCGCCTGGCAGGCAATCGCCGACAGCCCGAACACCAGCCCCCGCGCGATCACCCGGATCAGGTTCGGCGACATCG
>JAGRMS010000189.1 GCA_020441135.1 Pseudooceanicola sp. | reverse complement strand
GCATGTTGCGGAAGTGGCGCGACCAGTAAAGCAGGTCCATCGGGATCAGCGGCGCATCCGCCATCTGGACAAAGAAGATGCGGTCGCCCGGAATCGCCCGGATGCTGTCCGGGTCCAGCCCGCGCCCCAGCGTGTGGAAACTGTCGAGGATCAGCCCGATGTTCGGATGATCCGCCCGCCGCACCACCTCCCAGGCGTCGCGGTGGTCGTTGATGATCTTGCCCCAGGCCAGCGCCTCGTAGCCCACCCGCAACCCCCGTTTCGCCGCCCGCTCGCCCAGCTCGCGAAAGTCCGCCGCCGCGCGGTCGATTCCGCCCTTCGCCTCGGGGTGGACCGAGGAACAGAACAGCACCAGCTCGGTGCCCAGTTCCTGCATCAGGTCGAACTTGCGCTCGGCCCGATCAAACGCCCGCAGGCGCGCCTCGCCGGTCAGTCCTTCGAAATCGCGGAACGGCTGGAACAGCGTGATCTCCAACCCGTGGTCGCGGATCATCGCCCCGACATCGCGGGGCGAGTGGTCGTCGGCGATGAAATCCTGTTCGAAGATCTCGATGCCGTCGAACCCTGCGGCGGCAATCGCCTCCAGCTTTTCCCGCAGCGTTCCAGAGATCGAGACGGTGGCGATCGAGGTCTTCATCGGGCGTCCTTTCAGTAGCGGACCCGCGCGACGCGGCGCAGCGTTTCGGGCGTGGCCACGGGCAGGCCGAAGAATTCGAGGTAGGCGGGGATCATCTCGAACAGCATGTCGGTGCCGACCTGCGTGGCACAGCCTTTGGCGGCGGCGGCGACCAGCAGCGGCGTCTGTTCGACTTTCATCACCACCTCGCCGACAAAGCTGCCGGGGTCGATGCGGTCGACGTCCAGCGGCAGCGGGTCGCCCGCGTTCATGCCAAGCGGCGTGGCGTTCACCACGATCTCCCACCCGGCGGGGTCTTTCGAGCCGGTCTCGACCGTGCAGCCCGGAAAGTGCTGGCGCAGCCGGTCGGCCAGCGCGCCGCAGCGCACCGCGTCGGTGTCGAACAGCCCCAGCCGCGTGACCCCGGCCCGCGCCAGCGAGGCCGCTATGGCCGACCCGACGCCGCCCGCGCCGACCACCAGCGCCGAGGCACTGGACGCCACGCGGCCCTTGCGGATCATGCCGCGCACGAAGCCTTCGCCGTCGAACATGTCGCCGACCAGCCGTCCTTGCGAATCCCGCCGCACCGCGTTGCAGGCGCCGCAGGCCAGCACGGTGGGCGCGGCCTCGTCCAGCAGGTCGACCACCGGCACCTTGTGTGGCATGGTGATCAGCGCCCCCGCGAAATTCGACAATCGCGCCACCAGCGGCATGAACTGCGCGAAATCCTCGGGCTTGCAGCCCATCGGCGTCACGATCACATCCGCCCCGCATTCCTCGAACCAGGGGTTGTAGATCATCGGCGCGCGAAAGCTCTCGGTCGGAAAGCCGATATGCGCGATCAGGCGGGTATGGCCGCTGATGAGGGCCGTCATGTCAAATCTCCACGTCCACCGGCGCGCCGGTGGCCGCCGCCTGTTTCACCGCCGCGATCACGGCCAGCGCGGCCAGCCCGTCGCGCCCCGTCACGACAGGCGCCTCGCCGTCCCGCACCACCCGCCCGAACTGTTCGGCTTGCAGGACCAGCGGGTCGGCCAGATCGAACGGAAAGCGCGTGGACGAGATCGGCGCCCACCAGCCGGCCTGCGCCTCGTGCATCCACAGGGCGAGGTTCGGCAGCGACAGCGAGGCCCGCGTGCCGCCGATCTGGTAGCAATTCTCGCCCGTCGCCGGATAGGCGGGATTCTCGCGTGCCGTCATCTCCCAGCTCCAGGGCGCGGCGATGGCATCGCAGACGTTGACGGTGCCCAGCGTGCCCGAAGCGAAGCGCAGCAGGATCACCGCCGTATCCTCCACCTCGTTGCCGCGTTGCGCGTTGCTCTCCATCGCCTGCACCTGCGTGATCGGCCCGCAGAAATGCTGCAACAGGTCGATGTCGTGGATCAGGTTCAGATAGACCGGCCCGGCACCCTTTCTGCGGCGCCATTCGGCATCGAAGTAATCGTCCGGTTTGCGGAACCAGGCGCTGCCGGTGACGCTGGCGATCGCGCCGAGACGCCCCTCGTCTATCAGCCCCCTGGCCCGCGCGATCAGCGGATTGTGCCGCCGGTGATGCCCCGTCGCCACCGCTACCGCCGCCATTTCCCCCGCTGCCACGATGCGCCGCGCGCCGTCGAGGTCCGAGGCCAGCGGCTTTTCCACCAGCACCGGCAGCCCCGCCGCGATGCAGGCCAGCGCGCCTTCGGCGTGCATCTGGTTCGGCGTGGCGAGGTAGACCGCATCCAGCCCGCCCGCCGCCAGCATCGCCTCCAGCGTCCTGTGGCAGGGCACGCCATGCGCCGCCGCCAGGTCGGCGGTTCCCGACGCCGGATCGGCGATCCCCGCCAGCACCACGCCCTTCGCCGTGCGGATCGCCTCGGCGTGGCGCCGTCCGATCAATCCTGCCCCCACCAGTCCTATGCGGACGTCTTCAGCCATTGGTCAGCTGCACCACCCGCCGCACCCCGGCGGCATAGCCCTCCAGCCCCAGCCCCGCGATCACCCCATCCGCCCGCATCGACACATACGAGTGGTGCCGGAACGCCTCGCGCTTGTGGACCTGGCTGATATGCACCTCGATCACAGGCCCCTCGAAGGTATTCAGCGCGTCGAGGATTGCCACCGAAGTGTGCGTCAGCGCGCCCGGGTTGATGACGATCCCGCAGGCGTCTTCCCGCGCCTCGTGGATCCAGTCGACGATCTGGCCCTCCCAGTTCGACTGCAACAGGCGGATGGGATGGCCGTCGCCCGCGACCGACTGGCACAGCCGCTCCACGTCCTCCAGCGTCTCGCGCCCGTAGATTTCGGGCTGGCGCTTGCCCAGCAGGTTCAGGTTGGGGCCGTTCAGCACATAGATCGTCTTCATCGCTTCGCTTTCAAAGGTTGCTCTCGGGCAGGCTGTCCGTCAGCCGCTGCCGCAATGTCTCGCCGGTACGCTCCAGGTGCCGCTCCAGCAGCGCCGCCGCCTCATCCCCGCGCCGCGCCACCGCCGCCTCGGCAATGGCGGTGTGTTCTTCCGCCACATCCCGCTGGTCGGCGTTCTTCTTCAGGAAGATCCGCCGGTAACGGTCGTTCATGCTGTGCAGCTGGTGGATGAACCGCAGCAGCAGCGGCATCGCGCAGGCGTCGATCAGCGCCCGGTGATAGGCGTTGTGCGCGCTTTCCCAGGTCTCGACGCTGTCGCGGTCGCCGGGGCTGCGGTCCGTCCGGTTCAGCCGGTAGAGCGCGGCCATCACGTCGGTCTCCCAATCCAGCGTTCCCAGCGCAATCGCGCTTTTCAGGGCTACCGGCTCAAGCTCGATCCGCAGCCGGGTGATCTCGGCGAGGTTGGCCAGCGACACCGGCGCAATGCTGTAGCCCTTCTGCTCTTCCGCGACGATCAACCCGTCGGCCACCAGCCGCGTGACCGCCTCGCGCAGCGAGGAAACCGAAACGCCGAACCCTTCGCGCAAGCGGTCGAGGTTCAGCCGCGCACCCGGTTCCAGCCGCCCCTCTAGGATTTCCGCGCGTAGCCGGTCCGCCAGCTGGCCCGCGAGGGTCGGCTTGGTGGTTTTCGCCTGTGAGTGGTCGAAAGCGGCCATGATGCACTCCTGATAATCCCGCTCAAGATCGAAGGAAACCCATAAAATCGTTTTTTCCACAAATATCGTTTTTGATTGTTCCGATTGGCTTTTTGTGACAGCAACGCAAACATGGAATCGCTCCGCTGCGGGAACGGCGGGCGACACGCAAACGGGAGGAGTTTACCGTGACCATTTCCCTGACCCGCCGCGGCCTTGTCGCGGCGACCGTGGCGCTGGCCCTTGCGCCCGCCGCCTTCGCCCAGGACAAGCCCCAGCTGCGCCTCTCGGCCGTGCAGTCCGAGACCGACCAGCGTTCTATCGCCATCCTCGAGAAATTCGCGCCGATGGTGGCCGATTTCGTGGCCTTCGAACCGCATTGGAACGGCACGCTGTTCAAGCAGGGCACCGAGCTGGAAGCCATCGCGCGCGGCAACCTCGAGATGTCGATCACCTCGGCGCAGGA
>JAGRMS010000188.1 GCA_020441135.1 Pseudooceanicola sp. | reverse complement strand
ACCGGCGGGAGTGTTTTCGCTAAAGCGAAGGGCGCTTTGGCCTAGGCGGCATGCCCTGCGGCCCAGCCCGAGGACCAGGCCTACTGGAAGTTGTAGCCGCCAAGCCAGCCGGTGACGTCCACCGCCTCGCCGATGGCATAGAGGCCGGGCAGGGTTTTCGCCTCCATCGTGGCGGAGTTCAGCGCGGCGGTGTCGATGCCGCCCAGCGTGACCTCGGCGGTGCGGTAGCCCTCGGAACCGGAGGGCGTCAGCGTCCAGTCGGACAGGCGGTCCGAGAGGGCCCGCAGCTTCGCGTCGGACCAGTCGGCGAGTCGGCCCGACAGCGACCATTCCGCCACCAGGTGCTCCGCCAGGCGGGCGGGCAGGTGGCGGGCAAGCTCGGTGCGGATGTCGTGCCGCCCGCTGGCCTGGCGGGCGTCGCGCAGGGTGTCGAACAGCGGCGCGGCGGGGGTGAGGTCGACCGAAACGGCCTCGCCCTCGCGCCAGTAGGACGAGAGCTGGAGGACGGCGGGGCCGGACAGGCCGCGGTGGGTGAAAAGCAGCGCCTCGTCGAAGGAGGCCCGCGCGTTCGACAGGCGCGCGGGCAGCGAGACGCCCGCCAGCGCGGCAAAGCGGTTGTCGGAGAAGGTCAGCGGGACCAGCGCCGGGCGGGTGTCGGTCAGGGCCAGGCCGAACCGGCGGGCGATGTCGTAGGCGAGGCCGGTCGCCCCCATCTTCGGGATCGACTTGCCGCCGGTGGCGAGGACGAGGGCCCGCGCGCGAACCGTCTGGCGCTGGCCGGAGCGGTCGAGCGTGGCGGTGAAGGCGGCGCCGTCGTGCGACAGGTCGGCAAGGGTGGTGGACAGCCAGAGCTCTGCCCCCGCGCGGGTCATCTCGGCGCGCAGCATATCGACGATCTGGGTCGCCTTGCCGTCGCAGAACAGCTGGCCCAGCGTCTTTTCGTGCCAGGCGATGCGGTGGCGCTCCACCAGCCCCAGGAAGTCGCGCGGCGTGTAGCGGGCGAGGGCGGACTTGGCGAAATGCGGGTTGGCCGAGAGGAAGTTGGCGGGCGTGGTGCCGAGGTTGGTGAAGTTGCAGCGCCCGCCGCCCGAGATGCGGATCTTCTCGCCCGGCGCGCGGGCGTGGTCGACGACCAGCACCCGCCCGCCCGCGTGGGCGGCGCACATCATGCCGGCGGCCCCGGCGCCAAGGATCAGCGTGTCGATGTCCATGGGCGTCCTTAATCCGGTTCGGGGGCGGGGCAACAGGGGCGCGACAAACTATTTCAGCGACTGAGGGAACCGGCCTCGGGCGAGTTGCGTTCGCCCATGCCAGGGACAGCACGCGCAGAGGTCAGAGTGTTCAATCGCAAGGATGCCGCCGTCGACGTGGTGGTGCTCTCGTTGCTCGTCGCCGTGTTCGGCATCGACTATGTCGCGCCGCTCGGGATCGCTGTCTGGGTCATCTACCTGCTACCGCTCTTTGTCAGCTACCTGGCGCGGTCTCCGGTCCGTCCGGTGGTCACGGCGTTTCTCGCCGCCGCCGGGATCGTCGCCGGATACTTCACGGATACCTCCAACCTCGATGCCGACCTCGCCGCCACCAACAGGACGATGGGTGTCATCGTCATCCTGCTATTGGGCGCGGGCGGGTTCTACTTCGTGCGCTTCCGCGCGGCGCTGCGGCTGTCGGACTGGTTGCAGCAGGGACAGGTCGCGGTCGGCCGCGCGGCCGAGGGCGAGCGCCCGCTGGAGGCGATGGCCGACCGGGTGCTGGCGGCGCTGGCCGAACGGATCGGCGCGCGGGCGGCGGTGTTCTATGTGCGTGACGGCAACGAGCTGCGGCGGGCCGGGGCCTATGGCCTGCCCGAACAGCACGGCGTGCCAGAGACGGTGGCGCAGAACGAAGGCCACCTGTGGCGGTGCCTGTCCGGGAACAAGGCGATCGAGATCGCCGACCTGGGGGCCGAGGCGCTGCCCTTCGGGTCGGCCCTCGTGCGCGGGACCAGCGCGCAGGCGCTGCTGGTGCCGGTGCATGTCGACGGGCGCGCGAACGGCGTGATCGAATTCGGCCTGGCCGGGGCCGCGTCGCAGGCGGCCCGGTCGCTGATGGAGCGGGTCAGCGACCAGGTCGGCATCGCGGTGCGCTCTGCCCGCGACCGGGCGCGGCTGCGCGAGTTGCTGGAAGAGACCCGGCGCCAGTCGGAAGAGCTGAAGGCGCATTCCGAGGAACTGGCCGCGACCAACGAGGAGCTGGAAGAGCAGACGCGCGCCTTGCAGGACAGCCAGCAGCGGCTTGAGCAGCAGCAGGCGGCCCTCGAAGAACAGAACACCCAGCTGGAAAGCCAGACCTCCGAGCTGGAATTGCAGCGCGACTCGCTGGCGCGGTCCGAGCGATTGCTGGGCGAGCAGGCCGAAACGCTGGAGCGCGAGAGCCGCTACAAGTCGGAGTTCGTGGCCAACATGAGCCACGAGCTGCGCACGCCGCTGAACGCGCTCTTGATCATGGCGCGGCTGCTGCACGACAACCGCGACGGCACGCTGACCGCGCAGCAGCTCAGCTGGGCCGAGACCATCGAAAGTTCGGGCAAGGATCTGCTGGCGCTGATCAACGACATCCTCGACCTCTCCAAGATCGAGTCGGGCAAGCTGGAGATGGCGGCCGAGCCGGTGCGCCCCGCCGACCTGGTGGCGCGGCTGATGCGGACCTTCACGCCGCAGGCCGCGTCCAAGCGGCTGTCGCTGGACAGTTCGGTGGCGGAGGATCTGGGCGCGTTCTCCACCGATCCGGGGCGGCTGGAACAGATCCTGCGCAACTTCCTGTCGAACGCGATCAAGTTCACCGACAAGGGCGGCGTGTCGCTGACCGTGCGGCGCGACGGCGACGAGATCGTCTTCGACGTCAAGGACAGCGGCATCGGCATCAGGCCGGACGAGCAGGAGGTGATCTTCGAAGCGTTCCGGCAGGCCGATGGCACCATCAGCCGCAAGTTCGGCGGCACCGGGCTGGGCCTGTCGATCTCGCGACAGCTGGCGGCGATGCTGGGCGGCGAGATCGGGGTCGAAAGCGCGCCGGGGCAGGGGAGCACCTTCACCCTGCGCCTGCCGCTGACCGGCGTGGCCGAGGCCAAGCCCGTCCCGGCGGCGCGCCCCAAGGGAAGCGCGCCGGTGCAGCCGACGTCGTTGCCCAAGCCGGAAGAGGGCCTGCGCTATCCCGCGCCGATGGCGGGCGTTTCCGACGACCGTGAGCAGATCGCGGCGGGCGACCGGATCATCCTCGCGGTCGAGGACGACCCGGCCTTTGCGCGCATCCTGGTCGATCTGGCGCATGAGCTGGGCTTCCGCTGCCTGGTCGCAGGATCGGCGGAAGACGGCGTGCTGGCGGCGCGGCAGTTCCTGCCGCAGGCCATCGTGCTGGACGTGGGGCTGCCCGACCACTCGGGCCTGTCGGTTCTGGACCGGCTCAAGCGGGACATCCGCACGCGGCACATCCCGGTCCACATGGTCTCGGCCCAGGATTCGCAGCGCGAGGCGTTGCAGCAGGGGGCGGCCAACTACATCATGAAGCCGGTAACCCGGGACGAACTGCTGGTGTCGCTGAAGGACATCGGCGAACGGTTCGACCGTTCCGTCCGCCGGGTGCTGATCGTCGAGGACGATCCGGCGCAGCTCGAAGGGCTGAAGGCGCTACTGGGCGGCGACGGGGTCGAGACGGTGGGCGCCTCGACCGCGGCCGAAGGGCTGGAGACGCTGCGCGGCCAGAGCTTCGACTGCATGGTGCTCGACATGACGCTGCCCGATGCCTCGGGCTTCGACGTGCTGGAAACGCTCGACCGCGAGGAAGGCCCGGTGCCCCCGGTGATCGTCTACACCGCGCGCGAGCTGACCGAGGCGGAAGAGCTGCGGCTGCGCCGTCATTCGCGGTCGATCATCATCAAGGGGGCGAAGTCGCCCGAGCGGCTGATCGACGAGGTGACGCTGTTCCTGCACCAGGTCGTCTCGGAACTGCCCGCCGAGCAGCGCGAGATGCTGAACCGCTCGCTGAACCGGGATTCGGTGCTGGACGGGCGGCGGATCCTCGTGGTCGAGGACGACATCCGCAACATCTATGCGCTGACCGGCATCTTCGAGCCGCATGGCGTCGAGGTGCAGATCGCCCGCAACGGGCGCGAGGCGCTGGAGCATCTGGGCCGGGCGGCGGACAGCGCCGCGCCGCCGGTGGACCTGATGCTGATGGACGTGATGATGCCCGAGATGGACGGGCTGACCGCCACGCGCGAGATCCGGGCGCAGGAGCGCTGGAAACACCTGCCGATCATCATGCTGACCGCCAAGGCGATGGCGGACGACCAGGAGCAATGCCTGGCCGCCGGCGCCAACGACTATGTCGCCAAGCCGCTTGACGTGGACAAGCTCTTGTCCCTGACCCGTGTATGGATGCCCCGTTGACCGACGACCTGACCACCCCCGCGCCCGAGCGGATCGAGCTGGACCTCTTCCTCGAGGCGCTGCACCGGCGGTATCACTATGACTTCCGGTCGTATTCGCGGTCGTCGCTGGTGCGGCGGGCGCAACTGGTCTGCGAGCGGCTGGGCTGCGCGACCCTGTCCGAGGCGCAGGGGCGCATCCTGCGCGATGCGTCGCTGATGCCCGAGGTGATCGACGGCATGACCGTGCAGGTCAGCGAGATGTTCCGCGACCCAAGCTATTTCGCGGCGCTGCGCACGCAGGTCATCCCCTACCTGCGCACCTTCCCCCGGCTGAAGGTCTGGATCGCCGGGTGCAGCGAGGGGGAAGAGCTCTATTCGATGGCGGTGCTCTTCAAGGAAGAAGGACTGTTCGACCGCACGATGTTCTACGCGACCGAAATCAACCGCCGGGCGCTGGCGCGGGCCGAGGCCGGGGTCTACCCGATCGAGCGGATGGCGCAGTTCACCGCGAACCACCAGAAGACCGGGGCGCGCACGCCGCTGTCGGACCACTATACGGCGGCCTATGAACGGGTCGTCTTCGACCGGGCGCTGCGGGCCAACACCGTCTTTGCCGAGCACAGCCTGGCGACGGATTCGGTGTTCTCGGAGATGCACCTGATTTCCTGCCGCAACGTGCTGATCTACTTCGACCAGGACTTGCAGAACCGCGCGCTGGGGCTGTTCCGGGATTCGCTGATCCGGGGCGGGTTCCTCGGCCTCGGCTCGCACGAGACGCTGCGTTTCTCGGCCCACGGCGGCGACTTCGGCAGCTTCGACGAAGGCCAGCGCATCTGGAAACGCATTGCCAGCCTCGAGACAAGAGAGGAGCAACTTCGTGCCGTCTGACCCTGTCCGCTTCCTTCTGGTCGACGACCTTGACGACAACCTGAACGCCCTCGAGGGGCTGCTGGAGCGCGAGGGGCTGGACCTGCACCGCGCGCAGTCGGGGACCGAGGCGCTGGAGAAGATGCTGTCGCACCGCTACGCGCTGGCGCTGCTGGATGTGCAGATGCCCGGGATGGACGGCTATGAACTGGCCGAGCTGATGCGCGGGTCCGAACGGACGCGGAAGGTGCCGATCATCTTCCTGACGGCGGCGGATTTCGACGAGCGGCGGGTGTTCCGCGGCTACGAGGCGGGGGCGGTGGACTATATCACCAAGCCGATCGACCCGATGATCCTGAAATCCAAGGCGCAGGTCTTCTTCGAACTGGGCGTGCAGGCGCAGGAACTGGCCGAGCAGCGCGACCGGATGACGCGGGTGTCGCGCGACCTGGCCGGGGCGCTGGCGCGGGTGAAGGCGCACCGCGACAACTCCCCGCTGGGGGTGGTGGAACTGGACAATGCCCTTGTCGTGCGCGACTGGACCCCGGCGGCAGAGCGGATGTTCGGACGCCCCGCCAGCGCGCTGGAAGGGCGCTGCGTCGAGCAGTCGGGCTGGCTGATGCCGGGCGGGGCAGAGGCGTTGCGGGCCTTCGTCGACGAGGCGGCGGCGGGGCCGGTGCGCAAGGCGCTGATGCTGTCGGCGCGCCATGCCGGGGGCCATGTGCTGGACTGCGAATGCTATGTCTCGGTGATCCCGGCGCAGGCGGGGGCCGAGCAGAGCGTGACGCTGCAACTGCACGACGTGACCGAGCGGCGGCGGGCGGAAGAGACGCGCTCGACCCTGGTGGGCGAGTTGAACCACCGGGTGAAGAACACGCTGGCCAACGTCCAGGCCATCGCGCGCCAGACCCTGCGCCAGACGCCGGAACCGGCGGCCTTTGCCAAGACCTTCGGCGGGCGGTTGCAGTCGCTGGCGGGGGCCCATGCGATCCTCAGCGCCGAAAGCTGGAGCAGCGCCGACCTGCGGCAACTGATCGTCGAGCAGTTCCACCAGCGCGGCCTGTCCGAGGGGCTGTCGATGGCGGGCCCCGCGGTCCGCCTGCCGCCGGACTCGGCGCTGCGGCTGGCGCTGTCGCTGCATGAGCTGGGGACCAACGCCGTCAAATACGGCGCGCTGTCGGTCCCGCAGGGGCGGGTTGCGATCCGGTGGGAGGTCGAGGGCGACGCGGTGCGGCTGACCTGGGCCGAAACCGGCGGACCCGCCGTGGAGCCGCCCGCCCACACGGGGTTCGGACTGACCCTGATCGCGGGTGGTCCGGGCGGTGGCGACGAGGGGGCGCAGGCGGACTGGCGCCCCGACGGCGTGGTCTGGACGATCCGGCTGTCGCTTGCGATGCGCAAGGCAAGCGACACTGGCCGTCCCTTCACCGAGGTTGCGACGAAAGAGACCCCGCGGACACAGGAGGCCGGCGCAGGCTCTCCCGATCTCAGGGGCGCGCGCGTCCTGATCGTCGAGGACGAGCCGATCATCGCGCTCGACGTGGCGACCGAGATCGAGGACGCGGGCGGCGAGGTCGTGGGAATCGCCCGCACTGTGCCGAACGCCATGACGATGATCCGGCAGACCGAACCCGACGCCGTGGTGCTCGACGGCAATCTCGGCGGTCAGCGGGTGGACGAGATCGCCCGCGAGCTGCTGGCAAAGAGCATCCGCTTCTGCTTTGCCAGCGGATACGGGCGCGAACACCTGCCGGCGAACATGGAGTTCATCGACAAGGTCGACAAACCCTTCAACCAGGGCGACATCAGCGGCGCGCTGGCGCGCCTGCTTGCGAAGCCGGTCCTGGCCCGCACGGACGTGGCCTGAGAACGACTGGCCGCCTGGCGACGGGGGGCGTGACCGCACGGGCGCACGGGCCGGTTGCCTTCGCCGGTTTCGCCGGTTTGGCAGGGATCGGTTGCCTCGCCCCCCTTACCCGGCAACCGCAGGGCTCAGCGTCGGTTTCGACAGGGCTTGCCAGGCATCGAACTGGGACAGGAAGACCTGTCCGTTCAAGTCCCTCTTCAAATGCGATCGCGCCAGCCGGTCCATGACCGGCCCCTTGACCTCGGACAGGTGCAGCCCGACGCCCATGTCCTTCAGGCGATGGTTGATCGCCTCCAGGCTTTCCAGCGCGGAATAATCCACCTCGTTCACCGCCGAGAACATGAGGACGACATTGCGGATCGCGCAGCCCTCGGTCACGCGCCGCTGGATCAAGTCCTCGAGGAACCGCGCGTTGACGAAATACAGGCTTTCGTCCACCCGCAGGGTCAGCAGGGCAGGGTCGGTCAGCACCTGGTGGCGGTGGATGTTGCGAAAGTGCTGCGTCCCGGGAACCAGGCCCACCTCGGCGACATGCGGCCGCGAGGTCTTGTAGAGGTGCAGCAGCACCGAGAGGATCACGCCCGAACCGACCCCGGCCTCCACGCCGATCAGCAGGGTCACGGCGATCGTGGCGACGACGGCACTGAAATCGGCGCGGGAATAGGCCCAGGTCTTCTTCAGGATCGACAGGTCGACAAGGCCCAGCACGGCGACGATGATGGTGGCCGCAAGCGTGGCGTTCGGCAGGTAGTAGACCAGCGGCGTCAAGGCGACGGCGGCAATGGCAAGGCCCACCGCGGTAAAGGCGCCGGCCGCCGGCGTCTCGGCGCCGGCATCGAAGTTGACAACCGAACGGGCGAAGCCGCCGGTGACCGGATAGCCGCCGGTGAAGGCCGCGCCGAGGTTGGCCGCGCCGAGGCCGATCAACTCTTGATCCGGGTCGATGCGCTGGCGCTTCTTCGCGGCGAGGGTCTGCGCAACCGAGATCGATTCGACGAAACCGATGACCGAGATCAGGATCGCGGGCACAAGCAGCTGGCCGATCAGGTCCGGCGAGAGGCCGGGCAGGGTCAGCGGCGGCAGGCTTTGCGGCACGGTGCCGACGACCTTGACGCCCTTGTCCGTCAGCCCGAGGCCCCAGACGGCCAGCGTCGTCGTGACGACGGCGGCCACCGGCCCGGCCTTGGTCAGGACATCGCCCAGCAGCGGTGGCGTGCCGATCCGTTTCAGGAAGGGCTTCAGCCGCTTGCGCGCCCAGAACAGGAAACCCGTCGCGGCGACGCCGATCGCCAGCGTGATCGCGTTCGTCTCGCCCAGGTGCGCCCAGAGCGCGCCTAGCATCTCGGGCAGCGTATGCCCCCCGGCCGGGACGCCGAGGATGTGTTTCAGCTGGCTTGTGGCGATCAGGATGCCCGAGGCGGCGATAAAGCCGGCGATCACCGGATGGCTGAGGAAGTTGGCGACAAAGCCCAGCCGGAAAACCCCCATCAGCACCAGCATCCCGCCCGACAGGAAGGCCAGCGTCAGCGCCGCCACCGCATAGCCCGCCGTCCCCTGCGCCGCGACCTCGCCCACCGCCGCCGCCGTCATCAGCGAGACCACGGCCACCGGCCCCACCGCC
>JAGRMS010000187.1 GCA_020441135.1 Pseudooceanicola sp. | reverse complement strand
CCGGCAAACCCGGCGCGGTTCACACCTTGGCAGACCCTCAGAACCACTCACCTGGAATAGACCCTGCGATCAAAATGCGATCATCCTGCGGTCATATCGAAATCATCGTTCGGTCATGTCGAAATCATCGTGCCGTCATCTCGAAATCATCCCGCCATCCTACTCGCAACCACAATGCGAACATATTGCAATTACCCACGATCATAATGCGCGCGTCCCGCAACCATAATGCGCCCGTCCCGCAATCATAATGCGCCCATCCCGCAATCATAATGCGCGCGTCCCGCAACCATAGTGCGCTCTTCCCACGATCATAATGCGCTCGTCCCGCAACCATAATGCGCCCATCCCGCAATCATAATGCGCGCGTCCCGCAACCATAGTGCGCTCGTCCCGCAACCATAGTGCGCTCGTCCCGCAACCACAGCGCGCACATACCACAATAACAATGCGCTCACCCCACAATAATAATGCAACCGCATTACGATCGAAATGCGATCACATGCAATCTCGCTGTAATTACAATGCGTTCATACTGCGATCACGGTGAAATCATGCGGCGAGGCCTTTCTCCCTCAGGAAATCCATGTAAAGATCGTAGAGCCGCCGCGCCCCTTCGGCCTCAAGCGGCTTCTCGACATATCCTTGCACCAGTCGCAGTTCGTCAGCGCGAGCGCGGTCTCTGGGGCTTGAAGACGACGTGAACATCGTGACGATCAACGCGGGCGGGCCAAGACCTGCGCCATGGCGGCGCTCGAGCTCCTCGATTGTCGCGAACCCATCGCGGCCCGGCATGTTGATGTCCATCAGGATCAAATGCGGCGGCGCGCTTGCAGGCCATTGCCCCGGGGTGCTGCAGTGGATCTCCAGGAAGGCATCTCCAGACTCCGATTCCAGCGGCTCGGCAAACCCGCCATGCTGAAGCAGACGCCGGCGCGCGGTGTAGCGATCGACCTTTTCGTCGTCGACGATCATGACGGGGATCTTCATGCCATGCCCTCCATGGGCAACGTCAGGACAAAGGTGCTTCCTGCGCCGGGATGGGACGAGAACTTGATCGTTCCACCCAGACGCTCGGCAGCGCGACGGACAAGGGTCAGGCCGAAACCATCGCCGCTTCCCTCCTGAAGGCGATCAAAGGCAAAGAACACGCGGTGCTGCATGTCCGGCGGTATACCCACGCCATTGTCTTCAACTGTAATGGTGACGGATGCGCAATCGGAGCGAGAAGTGACGCTGACCCGCTGCTCGCTCTTGGACCTGTCCTGAAACCGACAGGCATTGGACAGTAGTTGCTCCAGCATCATCGTCAGCGTTCCCCCGTCGGTGATCAGGCGACTATCGTTTGCGATATCGAGTGCGAGCTTCGGACGCTCCTCTGTTGCCGGCGCCACCCTGGACCACGCGGCTCTTATCGAGCGTTCCAGTTCGACCACTTCCAGCACTGCCGGGCTGCTGTCGACCAGGCCATTGACGGATTCGATCAGCCTTGCGCCCCGTCTGCCCAGCCGCAGAGCATCCGACACCATGTTGCGCGCTTCCTCGAAATCACCAGTCGCCATGTCCTCCAAGGCAAGTCCAAGCAAGCCACAGATCGACGTGAGCGGCGCTTTCAGACCGTGGCTGGCGCTGCGCGCGACGTGGCGGAGATCGGCGTTGGATGTTTCGAGTTCCTTTGCGCGCAGGGCCAGCTCGGTTTCAATGGCCCGTCGCACACTGACATCGACCGCCGTCACCAGCGCGGCGCGGGTGCCATTCAGTTCGACTGGCGCCAATCCAAGCTCCAGGGGCAATTTCGTGCCATCCCGTGTCATGCCGAACAGGTCGAGCCCGCCCCCCATCGACCTGCGCGCCGGCGCCTTGAAGTAGGCTTCGCGCCACGTCGCGTGGCGTGCGCCGATCCGCGACGGTACCAGGGTCTCGACCGCTTGCCCGACCAATGCGCCTTCAGGATACTTGAACAGGTTATCCAGCTCCGCATTTGTCAGGCGAATGACGCCGTCCTCACCGACCAGCAGCATCGGCACAGGACAGATCGCGAACATCACTTCGATCGCGGACGCTTCGGCGTCCGGCTTCGGTTTGTCCGCGTCAGCGAGCGAGATGGCCCCCGGATGCCCCATCATTCAATGCCTCGGCTCTCCGGTTTCACCGACCGCCTTTGGGTCGAGCAGGGTCGCCCAAATTTGAATGCACTGACGCTCGATCCTTTCCAGCTCGACCGACACGCCGCCGCCCTGCCCGCTCGCCGATCTGCGCAATGTGCGCATGTCGCGGATAACGCGCGCCAACTTGGGCTGCAGGGTGTTGGTGTATCGGGCCATGATGGACCCCGTAACCTCTTCGATGTCCACCGAGGAAACCGGGCCCGACGTCAGCCGTTCGATGGCGCCAACGATACTGCGCCTCAGCCGTTCCGCGGTGAGCTGATCCTTGGCGATATAGTCGCAGCACCCCATCTTCAGCGCCTTTACGGCGACTTCGGACTTGTCATCGCCCGTTACCATGATTGCAGGACAGTTTCCGTTGACGCCATGGCGGCGGATGCGCATCAACGCTTCGATCCCATCGCCGCCCGGAAGGTTGTAATCGATCAGGATGATGTCGAACCGATCCTGGTCGAGCATCGATTCAAGGGAATCAAGCGAGGCGATTTCATCCATGATGATGCCGAGACGGGTATCGTGCGACAGTCGCCTGATCCGGCGCCGGTCAAACACGCTGTCGTCCAGTATCAGAGCCTTGATGCCCGATACCGCGACCGGCAGACTGCGCGCGTGGCTTTCCATTTCATCAACAACTTGCTGCATCGAATCGACCTCGGTGTCCTTGGCGTGAACCGGATTGCGGGACAAGTTGCCCGATCGGCGTTACGCCTGGGTTAACGGGCCTTCTGCAGACCTGTGCAAATGTGTCGATTTTTCGGCAACGGGTTTGTCGGCTGCAATCCGGCGCCGGTTAAGGGCATGTTAGGGTATCTCCTCTAATTCTGGTCCGGCAGCCTGGATGCGAGGAAAGAATGGACCTGCAGAATACCGCGCAAACCGACGGACAGGAAATCGGGGCAACGGCACAGGAGTTCGAGAATTTCATTTATCTCGTCAGCCATGACGTGCGCAGTTCCGTGCGCGCGCTGCTCGAATTGCCGCAATGGATCGAGGAGGATCTGCAGGATGTCGGGGTCCGAATCGACGGTTCCCTGCGCGAGAACCTGGACCTCATGAACGTTCACATGCGCCGATTGGACCGCATGCTGATCGATTTGCTGATCTATTCCCGAATCGGGCGGATGCAGGGCAGTGGCAATGTGCTCTGGGAAGAAGCCATCGATGCCGCCCTCGAACACCTGCGCATGCCCCCGGGGTTCCGGCTGACGCGGGACATTGCCGCGCGCAGCGTTCCGATGGGCCGCAACGACGTCGTCACGCTGGTTTCATCCCTGCTCTCGAATTCGATCAAGCACCATGACCGGCAACAGGGAACCGTGCGCATCGCGACGTCGGACGAAGGGCCATGGGTCAGGCTCGACGTCTCCGACGACGGTCCGGGCATTCCGGCGGCGGTGCGCGCACGTGCGTTCGAGGTCATGACGACGCTGCGCCCCCGCGACCAGGTGGAAGGCAGCGGCATGGGGCTGGCCAATGTGCGAAAGATCGCCAGCCACTACGGCGGGCAGGTCGAATGCATCGACACGGGCGAAAGGGGCTTTCACCTAACGCTTCGCTTTCCGCGGGGTGTTGCCCTGCACTGACGCAGGTCTTATCGGCGCGATGGCCGGAAGACGTCGATATCGTCCATCGTGATCCACCCGGAGAGGATCGTTCCGGCAACCGCCGCCCAGATCACCAGCGCGACAAGCGAGACGATCAATGCCTTCCGCTTGAGATGATGAACCTCCGGTGCGCCGGCATGAGTACCTGGTTCGACACGCCCGACGTCACCCTGCGTCTTCGTGCGGACCGGCAGTGCAACGAAGAAGCACAGAAACCAGATCACGACATAGAGCACGATGGCCGAGGTCGGGCCCATCTTTAGACCTGCTCCAGTTCGACCAGGCATCCGTTGAAGTCCTTCGGATGCAGGAACAGAACCGGCTTGCCGTGCGCCCCGATCCTGGGTTCTCCGCTTCCCAGCACGCGCGCCCCGGTGGCGGCAAGATGGTCGCGGGCGGCCAGGATATCCTCCACTTCGTAGCAGACATGATGGATGCCCCCGGCCGGGTTCTTTTCCAGGAAGCCGGCGATCGGACTGTTGTCACCCAGCGGATGCAGCAGTTCGATCTTGGTGTTCGGAAGCTCGATGAACACCACGGTCACGCCGTGATCCGGTTCCGGCTGCGGCGCGCCGACGGCCGCTCCCAGCGCATCGCGGTAGAGCGCGGCGGCGGCGGCAAGATCCGGCACGGCGATGGCGACGTGGTTCAGGCGGCCGATCATGGCGGGCACTCCGTTGCTGAGCTTTCCCCGCTTATGGCGTCGTCACGCCCCCCGCGCAAGGCATCCTTCCCGCATGTCTTGGCCGTTAACCCTGTGTTAGCCGCGAGCGCCTAGCCTGAGACCAGACGCCGATTGGAGAGGATCATGGATGATTCGGACCCGCTTGCAGCCCCGCACCGCAGTCCAACGGCCGATCGCCCGCTTTTGGGCATGACCGTTCTGGTGGTGGAGGATAGCCGCTTTGCCAGCGAGGCTCTGCGGCTCTTGTGCCTGCGCAGCGGCGCGCGCATTCGCCGCGCCGACAGCCTGCGTTCGGCCCACCGGCACCTTCAGGTCTATCGGCCGACCGCCGTGGTCGTCGATCTTGGCCTGCCCGACGGGTCCGGGGCCGACCTGATCCGCACTCTCGCCAGGACGGTGCCGCGGGTCAGCGTGCTGCTGGGCACCTCGGGCGATGCCACGGGCGAAGCCGAGGCGATGGCCGCCGGGGCCGACGGCTTCCTTGCCAAGCCGGTCACGTCTTTGCCCTGGTTCCAGTCGCAGATCCTGTCGCGCCTGCCCCCGGACCGCCAGCCGCCCGGACCGCGGGAGATCGCGGAGGAAGAGATCGCGCCCGACCCCATCGCCCTTCACGACGATCTGGCCATGGTCGTCGATCGACTGGACGACCCGGACAGCGCGGACATCGCCTACATCGCGCAGTTTGTCGGCGGGGTTGCGCTGAGCGCGCGTGACAGCGTCCTGGCCGCCGCCGCGAACGATCTCGCCAGGGCGAGGGGCGGTTCGGTCGCAAGGGCGACGCGGCACATGACCGGATTGATTTCGCAACGACTGAGCGAACGGAGGGTTATCTGATGGTCGAGACATTCATCATTGCATTGGCGACGCTGCTGGTCGCTCTCTACGTTCAGGCCCGCCGTGCCGCGCGCGAGATCCGCGCGCGCACGCAGGGTCAAACGCAACTCGTGCGGATCGTCACCCGGCGCTAGGTCCGGACCCGGGAAACCGTGCCCCGCCCTCCTGGACAGACGAGGCCGCGCAGCTGCGCCGGGGGGGCGCCGGTCGGGCTCCTGCCCCGGGGCGACTGGCCCGGCAACGGTTCGGAAACGACCGCACCGGGCAATCCGCCAAGCCGAGCTTGTCCGCGCACAATTGCCCGCCGCCGCCGCGCCAAAGACCTTGTGCCTCGCAAACGCTGCCTCGCCGCAGCGGCCGGGGCCGTGACTCCGGGTGCGCGCGACACCCTTCGGAAATGCCGATCGGAGTCCATCCGGCTGTCCTCGGCGCACCCCCTGTTCCCGCCGGATCATGCAGGCGCGCAATCCCCCGAACCGGCGCCGGTATCCTCGAAAAGCGGCGTGCGGCGCGGTTGTCCCCGCCGGTTTCCCCGCACTTCGATGAACCGGCAGATTGCCCGGCGCCTTTCGACCACACCATGGATCGCATTCTGCTGCCGCTCACCCGCGGCTCGAACGCAAGAAGCGGCGGTCGTGTTTCAGGCAAGAACCGAAACGCCTTATCCCAGGCTCGGGTCGCGCATCACGATGACCGGCCCTGTCAGGTCGCTCAGGCTTTGCCGCTGCCGCCCGGATTCGTCGAAATTCGCAGGGTCGAGCCAGGTTCCGAACGCGCCCTTCAGCGCCGGCCATTCCTTGTCGATGACCGCGAACCAGGCGGTGTCGCGGTTGCGGCCCTTCACCACCAGCGCCTGCCGGAAGATGCCCTCGTAGCTGAACCCCAGCCGCTGCGCCGCGCGGCGCGACGGCGCGTTCAGCGCGTTGCATTTCCACTCGTAGCGGCGGTAGCCCGCCTCGAAGGCCCAGCCCATCATCAGCGCCATCGCCTCGGTCGCGGCGGGGGTGCGTTGCAGGGCGGGCGAGAAGCAGATGTTGCCGACCTCGATCGAGCCCGCCTCGGGCGCAATCCGAAGGTAGCTCGCCACGCCGACCACCGCGCCGCTCGCCAGGTCGGTGATCGCGTAGAAAAACGGATCGCTGCCCGGCGCGGCAGCCCGCGCCCAGTCGAGATACTCGGCCTCCGAAGTGAAAGGCCCGTTCGGCATGTAGTCCCACAGCCAGTCGTGTCCGGCGAAGGCCTTGAACAGCCCGGGTCCATGCGCCTCGGCATCCAGGCGATCCAGCCGGACATACCGCCCCGTCAGCGTCTCGCCGGTGGGGCGCGGCGGCGGGGTCCAGTTCTCGACGATGGGGCCAACGGGTCGGTTCATGGCTGCAACCCTAGCCGGGGCCGAAAGCAAAGGAAAGCTATCGCAGCAGGCCGTGGTCCGCCCCCATCTCCAGCCCGGGGAACACCACCTGTTCCAGCAGGCCCTTGTCGAACCCGCCCAGGCCGCGCAGAATCCAGGCCGCCGCGGCCCGGACGTCGCCCGTCGGCATCAGGTCGCGCCGGTCAAGCAGCGACGCCTCGTCCAGTCCCGGCCACTGGCCGTAGACGCGCCCTCCCGCGATCGCCCCGCCCGCCAACAGCATCGCGCCGCCGGTGCCGTGGTCGGTGCCGCCGGTGCCGTTGACCTGCACGGTGCGCCCGAACTCGGTCATCGCGATCACCGCCGTCTTGGCCCAGACCGCCGCGCCGACGCCCTCCTTCAGCGCCAGCAGGGTGCCCGACAGCCGTTCAAGCGCCGGCACGATGGTCTTCGCCTGCCGCCCGTGGGTGTCCCAGCCGTTGATCGAAAAGGCCGCGATGCGGGTGTCGCCCTTCAGCTGGTCCGCCGCAAAGCGCGCGACGTCCAGATGCGCCGCGCCCTTCTCCAGCGCCATCCCGCCGCCGCCCAGCATCGCCGCCTCGGCAAAGGCCGCGTGAAAGGCCGGGTCGTCCATCATCACCCGTTCCGCCAGCCGCATCGCCTGCGGGCTGAGCGCGAGGTCCACCTCGGGCGACCAGTCGGCCACCGGCTGCGGCCCGCCGAGGATCTTCATCTCTCCGTGGCCGATGGCAAAGGCGGTGCGCGGTTCGGCCCCCGGCAGCTGTGCCAGAAGCCGGTTCAGCCAGCCGTCGCGGACCTGCCCCACCGCCTCGCCGCCCGCCTCCAGCAGATCCTGCCCGTCGAAATGGCTGCGCTTGTTGCGATATGGGGTCGAAACGGCATGGACAAAGCCCAATTCTCCCGCGCGCCACAGCGGCATCAGCGGATCGAGGCCCGGGTGCAGGGCAAAGAAGCCGTCCAGGTCGCTGCCCCCCTCGCCCAGCGCGCCCCGAGCGGCGGCGTAACCGGGGTCTGCGTAGGGCCGCACCACGTCCAGCCCGTCCATCGCCCCGCGCAGCACGATCACCACCAGCCGGGCGTCCCAGGGCGCAGCGGCGAGCGACACACGGGTCACGAACGGGCTGGCGGCGGCAGAGCAACCGATCAGGAAACCACGGCGCGACAGCATCACAGAGCCCTCCT
Source organism: Pseudooceanicola sp. (assembly GCA_020441135.1). GTDB lineage: Bacteria > Pseudomonadota > Alphaproteobacteria > Rhodobacterales > Rhodobacteraceae > Seohaeicola_A. The sequence goes on along the minus strand of JAGRMS010000187.1, from coordinate 1,542 downwards.
ATCGCCGCTGGAACGCGGGCGAGGCCAGCACGAGGCCGACCGCTTCAGCGCGGCTTTCGGCGGCGGCGGCGGCAAAGCGCACCGCGTCGGTGCCGAACCGCCCCAGCGCCACATCCACGAATGCACGCGGATCCGGCAGCGCCTTCACCAGCGTGGGCGGCGCGTTGACCGCCCAGATCAGCCGCGCGGCGACTCCCGGCGGCGTCACCCAGGCCGCGTCCTGCTCGGGCCAGCCATCGGGCCCGTTCGGCAGCATCCAGGGCTGGCCCATTGCGACCAGCGGCTGCTCGAACCCCTGCCGTATCGCCTTGGGCTTCAACCGCGCCACTCGCTCCGGCGTCACCGCCAGCGCCCGCCAGGCCGAGCCGATGAACTGCTGCGGCGGTTTCACGTTGACCAGCGGTAAGGCCCAGGCCGCCGGATGGTCCAGCATCGCCGCATAGACCTGCGCCAGGTCGCCGCCGGTTTCCAGGAACCGTGCGGTCATGGCCTGCACCAGCCGCTCGTCGGGTGTGTCCGACACGAAATGCACCGCCAGCTTGCGCGCGAGATGCGCGGCCGTCGCCGGATGCGCGGCCAGGTCGCGCAGCGCCTGCCCGATCGACTCGAGCGTCGCGGGATTGCCGCCATAGGTCTTGCCCAGGATGGTTTCGGTCCCCGGTTCGGCAAAGGCCGGGCGGAACACGAATTCGGCATCGTTGTTCACCGTCAGCCCGGTGAACAACTCTGCCAGCTGGCGCACGTCGTCCTGCGTATAGGGCCCGCCCACCCCCAGGGTGTGCAGTTCCATCACCTCGCGGGCGAGGTTTTCGTTCAGCCCGCCCCGCGCCTCGTTGTTCCGCGCCGCGCGGCTGTCCGGTCCGACCGAGGCCGACTGGTCGAGGTAGTGCAGCATCAGCGGGCTGGTCTCGGCCGCCACCAGCAGATCGGCGAACCGCCCCGCGACATGGGGCCGGATCGAGGTTTCGACATAGGGATCGGCGGCCGCGCGCATCAGGGTCATCTTGCCGGTCGCGGTGAAATGATCGGCCCAGAACGCCACGATCCGCTCGCGGAAGGCGGTTTCGGTCCAGGTCCAGCGCAACTGCGCCGCCATCGCCCAGCGCAGGCCCTCGACGATCTTGTCGCCTCGCGCCTCGCGAAACGACTTGAGCGCCTTCTTCGGGGCCTTCTTCCCCTTTCCCGACCGGCGCAGCGCCTTGGTCTCGGTCAACCAACGGGCGAAGGCATCGTAGCCCTCGACCGGAAACCGCTGGGCCATCGTGTCGGGCGCACGCAAACCCTCCAGCATCGCCACAACCGACGCGGGCGGGGCAACCACCGGCGACAATCCGCAGCCAAAGCGGATTTCGGCCAGGTCGGGAGAGAATCCAGTCATCGCCACTCCATGCGCTTGCGCTTCAGGATAGCGCGGCAAATGCCCGCGTCACGTCCTGAAACGCAGGTGGTGGCGGATTCCGTCTCAGTCGCGCGGAATGACGCGCAGGCCCAGTTCCATCAGCTGGTCCGATGTCGGTTCGGACGGCGCGTTCATCATCAGAT
>JAGRMS010000186.1 GCA_020441135.1 Pseudooceanicola sp. | reverse complement strand
AGATGCCGTCGTCGGGCGACACGCCGTAAAGCGCCTCCATCTTGTCCCACTTGGCGGAATGGCTGCCGCGGCGGTCGATGATCTCGTCGAAGGGGCTGGTCATGGGGCGTTCGTCCTTGTTGCGTCGCGGCAGGCTAGCGGCATCCGTGGCGGGCGCAAGGGGGCGTTGCCAGCCGCGCGGCGATCCCCTACATCGGCAGGATGAAGCGTGACATCCTGATCCACCCCGATCCGCGGCTGAAGAAGCCCTGCGATCCGGTCGCCGACCTGTCGGACGACCTGCGCCAGCTGTCGGCGGACATGCTCGAGACGATGTATGCCGCGCCGGGCATCGGGCTGGCGGCGCCGCAGGTGGGCGTGCTGTCGCGGCTGATCGTGCTCGACTGCGTCAAGGACGAGCGCACGGCGGCGCGGCCGCTGGTGATGTTCAACCCGCGTGTCACGGCGTCGTCCGACACCCTGAGCACCTACGAGGAAGGCTGCCTGTCGATCCCCGAGGAATACGCCGACGTGACCCGGCCCGCCGAGGTCGAGGTGACGTGGATCGACAAGGACGGCAACGAGGTGAGCGAGGGGTTCGGCGGTCTCTGGGCGACCTGCGTGCAGCACGAGATCGACCACCTGGATGGCAAGCTGTTCATCGACTACCTGGGGCCCATGAAGCGCCAGCTGATCACGCGGCGGATGATGAAGCTGAAGCGCGAGAAGGCGCGGGCCTGAGATGGCGGTGCTGCCGATCCTGAAGTGGCCCGACCCGCGCCTGTCGACGCGCTGCGCGCCGGTGGAGGACGTGGGCGCCGTCGCGGGGCTGGTCGCCGACATGTTCGAGACGATGTATGCCGCGCCGGGGCGCGGGCTGGCGGCGCCGCAGGTGGGCGTGCTGTCGCGGCTCTTCGTGATGGATTGCACCTGGAAGGAGGGCGAGAAATCGCCCCTGGTGATGATCAACCCGGTGATCATGGCGGCGGAGCGGGTGCCGGTGGTGATGGAGGAAGGCTGCCTGTCGATCCCCGGCGTGCTGGTGCCGGTGGAGCGGCCGATTGCGGTGACGGTGCAGTGGACATCCGAAACCGGCGAGATCCACATGGGCGATTTCGACGGTTTCGAGGCACGCTGCATCCAGCACGAGTTCGACCACCTGAACGGGGTCGTGACCTTCGACCGGGTGGTCCCGGAGATGCGCGCGGGGCTGGAGGCGCAATACGCGGGAGTGGCGTGACGGTCCGCCGCTGCCTGCCCTGGCCGGATGCGCGGCTGCGTGCCGTTGCGGCGGATGTGCCAGAGATCACCGATGACGTGCGCGCCATCTGGGCCGACATGATCGACACGATGGAGGCGATGCCGGGCGTGGGCCTTGCCGCCGTGCAGATCGGCGTGATGCTGCGGCTGGCGGTGGTGGATGCCTCGGACACGCGGGGCAAGGTCGTCCGGATGGCGAACCCCGAGGTGCTGCACGCCTCGGTCGAGTTGCGTCCTCATGAAGAGGCGAGCCCGAACCTGCCGGGCGTCTCGGCGACAATCGGGCGGCCCCGAGCGGTGACGGTGCGGTTCCTGAATGACTCGGGTGAGGTGGAAGAGCGGGATTTCGTGGGGCTCTGGGCGACGAGCGTGCAGCACCAGATCGACCACCTGGCGGGGCGGATGTATTTCGACCACCTGTCGAAGGTGAAGCGCGACATGCTGCTGCGGCGCGCGCGGAAGGTGGGGTGATGGTGATCGCTTTCCACAGAGGGCGAAGGCCCGAGCGCGGGGGGGCGCTGCAACGTCTTGGGTTCGCGCTTTATGGTGCCAAGTCCTCTGACGGTCTGTCCTGTAGTGACGTCGCAAAAGCGCCCGCCCGGGGGGCGGTCGGGCGCTCGCCCGGCGGCGCTGCGCGCCTTGATTCCGGGCGCGGCGCTTCGTGCCCTTGGTGCGTAGGGCGGGGCTTGCCCCGCCGCCCCGGGGCGAATGAATTGCGGGTACGTCCATGCGCCTGATCTTCATGGGCACCCCCGATTTCTCCGTCCCCGTGCTCGACGCGCTGATCGGGGCCGGGCACGAGATTGCCGCCGTCTATTGCCAGCCGCCCCGGCC
>JAGRMS010000185.1 GCA_020441135.1 Pseudooceanicola sp. | reverse complement strand
TGCTGGCTGACCGGCACCGCCGCCGAGGTGACGCCGGTGGGCCAGATCGGCGACTACAACTTCGAGGTCGGCGCGCTGACGCGGGATATCGCCGAGAGCTACGAGAAGCTGGTGCGGGCCTGAGGCCAGCGGCGCGGCGGGGTAAACCCCGCGCTACGCGATCGGGCGACGGTTGCCATGATCGTAGGGCGGGGCTTGCCCCGCCGGCCCCTTTCGGGACAAGCCCATGCTTTCGTACCAGCACGCCTATCACGCCGGGAACATGGCCGATGTGCACAAGCACGCGCTGCTGGCCTGGGTGCTGGATTACCTGGCGCAGAAGCCGAAGCCGTTCGTCTATATCGAGACCCACGCGGGGCGCGGGCTCTATGACCTGGCCTCGCCCGAGGCGCTGAAGACGGGCGAGGCGGCGGCCGGGATCGGTCGGGTGGAGGCGCATTTCACGGCAGGGCATCCTTATCTGAAGGCACTGAAGGCCGCCCGCCTGAAAGGTGGACCCAATGCCTATCCCGGCTCTCCCTTCATCGCGCAGGCGCTGCTGCGCCCCAGCGACCGGATCACCCTGGCCGAGCGGCACCCCGCCGAGGCGCGGGCGCTGCGAGCGGCTTTCCCGGGCGTGGACGTGCGTGAGACCGATGGGGTCGAGATGGCGCTGGCGGTCTGTCCGCCGACGCCGCGCCGGGGGGCGCTGCTGATCGACCCGAGTTATGAGATCAAGGACGACTTCGCGGCGATGCCGAAGCTCTTGGCGCAACTGCACCGGAAATGGCCGGTGGGCGTGCTTATGCTCTGGTATCCGATCCTGGCCTCGGGGGCGGAAAAGGCGCTGGTCCGGGCGATCGGGGGCATGGAGGCCATGCACCATCGCCTGACCTTCCCGCCCGCCCGCGAGGGGCACGGAATGATCGGCTCCGGCATGGTGGTGGTCAACCCGCCCTGGGGGCTGGAGCAGGCGGCAGCCGATCTGGACCGGCTGCCTCGCTGATCGTCAGGCGACCGTCGTGGTGACATCGACGTTGCCGCGCACCGCGTTCGAGTACGGGCAGATCTTGTGGCCGGCGTCGGCGATCATCTGCGCCTCGACCTTGTCGAGGCCCGGCATGGTGACGACCAGATCGACCTTCAGGCCGAACCCGCCCTCGCTGCGCGAACCGATGCCGACCTTTGCCGTCACCGTGGTATCCGCGGGCACCTTCGCCAGCGTCTTGTCCTGCGTCGTCGCGAACTTCATCGCGCCGATGTAGCAGGCGGCATAGCCCGCCGCGAAGAGCTGCTCGGGGTTGTTGCCGTCGCCCTTTCCGCCCATTTCGATCGGGACGGCCAGCTTAATATCCAGCGATCCGTCGGACACCTTCGACCGTCCGTCGCGGCCTCCGGTGGCGGTGGCTTCGGCGGTGTAGACGGCGGAAATGCTCATGATGCGCTCCTTCTCTCGTTTGCGATTTGATCGTATGCGATTGACATAGGGTGAGTCGTGTGTAGCTTCAATCCCTTGCGATCCAATCGTGCGCGATCTATATCGAGGGCATGAATCAGCCTCCCGCCCTCGCAGACATGCTCTGCTTTGCCCTCTACTCAGCCAGTCACGCGATGACCGACGTCTATCGCCCGCTGCTGGCGCCGCTTGGGCTGACCTATCCGCAGTATCTGGTGCTGGCCACGCTCTGGTCCCGGGACGGGCAGTCGGTGCGCGAACTGGGGGAAGAGGTCGGTCTGCAATCGAATACCCTGACGCCGCTGCTGAAACGCATGGAAGAAGCCGGGCTGGTGCGGCGTGCGCGATCCAACGAGGACGAGCGGGTGGTGATCGTCACGCTGACTGACAATGGCGATGCGATGAGGGCCGAGGCCGAGCGCATTACGCTGTGTGTGCTGGAGGCGTCGGGTCTGTCGGTTCCCGAGCTGATCGACCTGCGCGGACGGATCACGGCGCTGAAGCAATCGCTGGCGCAATTCGCCGCCTCCCCGAACTGATACGAAAACTTCGCGCCACTGTTACCGGCGCGACCTGCGGTTGTCACATCTCTGCGGTTGAAGGCCCCTGCTTACTCTCGCCCGCCGAACGGGCCAGCATCAGGGAATCGCCTCATGACCAGACTCCTTCGTCCCTCGCGCCGCGCCGTCCTGGCCGGTGGCGTCGCATTTGCCTCCAGCCTCGCCATTCCGGCGCTGAGCCGCGCGTCGTCGCGGCCCGTCTTCACCCACGGGGTGCAGTCCGGTGACGTCGACACCACCTCGGGCATGATCTGGACGCGGACGGACCGCCCGGCGCGGGTGATGATGGAGGTCTCGACCACCGAAAGCTTTGCCGACGCGCGCAGGCTGGCGTCGCTCGACGCGCTTCCCGAGAGCGATTTCGCCGTCAAGCGGCTGATCGAGGAACTGCCGTCCGATCAGGACATCTTCTACCGTTTCACCGCCACCGACCTGTCGGATCTGAACGCCGTGTCCGAGCCGCTGGTGGGCCAGTTCCGCACCGCGCCGATGTCGCGCCGGGACATCCGCTTTGCCTGGTCGGGCGACACCGCCGGGCAGGGCTGGGGCATCGACGACGAGGGTATGCGCACCTATGCCACCATGGCGCAGCATCGCCCCGACTTCTTCCTGCACTCGGGCGACACCATCTATGCCGACAGCCCGATGGTGGACACGGTCGAGAAAGACGGCCAGACGATCTGGAAGAATGCCGTTCTGATCGACGAAAAGCGCAAGGTGGCCGAGACGCTGGACGAATATCGCGGCCAGTGGAAATACAACATGATGGACGAGCATGTGCGCGCGCTGAACGCCGTCGTCCCGACCTTCTTCCAGTGGGATGACCACGAGGTCGTCAACAACTGGTCGGCCTCCAAGGACCTAAGCGCCGACGACCGCTATACCGAGAAGAACGTCGCCCTGCTGGCGGCGCGGGCGGGCCGGGCGTTCCACGAGATGACGCCGATCCGCTATACCCCCGCAGAACCGGGCCGGGTCTATCGCAAGATCGCCTATGGCCCGATCCTCGACATCTTCTTCCTCGACATGCGCAGCTATCGTGGGGCCAACACCGCCACGCCGCAGGCCGAGCTGTCGGACGCGGCACGCATCCTCGGGGCCGAGCAGGTGGCCTGGCTGAAGCGCGAGCTGGCGCAGTCGAAGGCGACCTGGAAGGTGATCGCCTCGGACATGCCGGTGGGCCTGATCGTACCCGATGGCGACAAGATCGAGGCCGTGGCGGACCGGGGCACCGGGGCGCCGGGCGGGCGCGAGATCGAGATCGCCGAGGTGCTGCGGTTCATCAAGTCGACACGGATCCAGAACACCGTCTGGCTGACCGCCGACGTTCACTACACCGCCGCGCATTACTACGACCCGAACAAGGCGCAGTTCCAGGATTTCGATCCGTTCTGGGAATTCGTCTCGGGCCCGCTGCACGCCGGAACCTTCGGTCCGAACGAGCTGGACAAGACCTTTGGCCCCGAGTTGAAATTCGTGAAGGCCCCTGAGGCCGGTCAGGTCAACCTGCCACCCTCTGCCGGGTTGCAGTTCTTCGGTCTGGTCGACATCGACGGCGCGACCCAGCAGATGAAGGTCCGCCTGATGGACCGCGCGAATGTGGAGTTGTGGTCGATCACGCTCGACCCGACGGCCGCCATTTGATCCCGGCCGGGGCTCCTTCGGGGGCCCCGCGCTATCAGAAGTCGATCCCGCGCTGGGCCTTGATCCCAGCCTTGATCGGGTGCTTGACCTCGGTCATCTCGGTGACGAGGTCGGCGTAGTTGCAGATCTCGGGCTTGGCATCACGTCCCGTCAGGATCACCGCCGTCCGCGCCGCGCGGGCGTCGAGCCCGGCCAGCACATCGGCGACGGAGAGGTATTCATAGCGCAGGGCGATGTTGATCTCGTCCAGCACGATCAGGTCGAAATCGCCGCTCTCCATCATCTCGCGCGCTTTTGCAAAAGCCGCCTGCGCGGCGGCGATGTCGCGGTCGCGATCCTGCGTGTCCCAGGTGAAGCCTTCGCCCATCGAGTGCCAGGCGACGCCCAGATCCTCGAAGAACCGCCGTTCGCCCGTCACCCACTTGCCCTTGATGAACTGGACAACGCCCACCGACTGCTTCCACCCCAGTGCCCGCGCCAGCACGCCAAAGGCGGAAGAGGTCTTGCCCTTGCCCTTGCCGGTATGCACCAGCACCAGCCCGCGTTCGGGGTCGCGCAGTTCGGCCTTGCGGGCGGCCTTGTCGGCCTGCACCGCCTGCATCTTCGCCTTGTGATCGTCCATGTCCTGCTCCTTCATCCCTTGGGGTCGCCCACCGACCGCGCGCGCCGCCGCTCGATCCCCAGCTGGCGCTCGCGCAGGATCACCACGACGTTGCCCAGCACGACCAGCGCCGCGCCCGCAAGCGTGACCAGCGCGGGCAGTTCCGAGAACCAGAGATAGCCGAGGATGATCGCGAAGATCATCGAAGTATAGTCGAAGGGCGCCAGCATCGACGCCTGCGCATAGCGGTAGGAGGTGGTCATCAGTGCCTGTCCGACGCCGCCTACCAGCCCCGCGCCGATCAGCAGGGCCAGCATCTCGCCCGAAGGCATCACCCAGCCGAAGGGAATGGTGAACAACGCGAGGATCGAGGTGAAGGACATGAAGTAGAAGACCACCGCCGCCGTGTGTTCGGTCTGCACCAGCTGGCGGATCTGGATTTGCGCCATCGCGCCGGTGAAGGTCGAGGTCAGCACCAGGATCGCGCCGAGTGTTGCGCCCTCTTCCAGCGACCCGGCCCCGCCGAGGCGCGGCCAGAGCATGACGACGACGCCGACCAGACCAATGCCTACGGCAGAGAGGCGGATCATGCGGAAGCGTTCGCCGAGGATCAGCGCCGACAGGATCAACGTGAAGATCGGCGTGGCATAACCGATGGCCGTCACCTCGGGCAGCGGCAGCAGCGACAGGCCACCGAAGGACAGGCCCATCGACACCGCGCCGATCAGGCTGCGCAGGAAGTGGCCGCGGATGTTGCGGGTGACGAGTCCGCGCGTCAGCTCGCCCCGCAGGATCAGCCAGCCGAGGATGACGGGGATCGAGAAGAAGGCGCGGAAGAACACCACCTCGCCCGCCGGAATCTCGGTGGTTGCCGCCTTGACCATCGCCGCCATGACGGAAAACACCGCCATCGCGCTCAGCTTGAACGCAATGGCCTTGCCAGGCTGATGGGGGCTGTTCGTCTCGGGCATCGGGCGGACCCTGCGTCGGGCGTCGGGAAAGATCAACGGGGCGGCTTGATTTTCCCGGCCCGCGACGGGCAGATAGGGGCCGATACCGGGGAGGGCCAGCGATGTACGACACCAACCACCTGCTGAATGTGCTGCGGCAGGCGAGCATCGGGCGCGACGACGCGGTCTTTGCGCAGCTGCCCGGGGGCGGCTCCGTCAGTTTCGGCGCGCTGTTTGCCGGGGCCGAGCGGATGGCTGCGGCGCTGGTGGCGCTGGGCGTGGTGCCGGGCGACCGGGTGGCGGTGCAGGTCGGCAAGACCATCGAGGCGATCCAGCTCTATCTCGGCACGGTGATGGCGGGGGGCGTCTTCCTGCCGCTGAACACCGCCTATACGGCGGCCGAAATAGGCTATTTCATCGGCGACGCGACACCGCGCGTGGTGGCCTGCGACCCGAAGCGGCTGGACGAGACGAAGGGAATCGCGGGCGACGCGAAGGTGATGACGCTGGACGCAGCGGGGCAGGGGAGCCTGCGCGAGCTGGCCGATGTGCAGCCGGGGTTCGATGCGGTCGAGCGGGGGGCCGACGATCTGGCGGCGATCCTCTATACCTCGGGGACGACGGGCCGGTCCAAGGGCGCGATGCTGAGCCACCGTAACCTCGCGTCGAACTCGGCAGCGCTCTGCGCGCTCTGGCGGTTCACGGCGGAGGACGTGCTGATCCACGCGCTGCCGATCTTCCACACCCACGGGCTGTTCGTCGCGACCAACGTGGCACTGCTGGCGGGATGTCAGGTTGTGTTCCTGCCGGGCTTCGATCCGAACGCGATCCTCGAGGCGATGCCGAACGCGACCGCGCTGATGGGCGTGCCGACGTTCTACACCCGCCTGCTGGCCGACGAACGGCTAACGCGCGAGCGGGCGGGGAACATGCGGCTGTTCGTTTCCGGCTCGGCCCCGCTGCTGGTCGATACCCACGAACAGTGGGAGGCGCGGACCGGCCACCGCATCCTCGAACGCTACGGCATGACCGAGACCAACATGAACACCTCGAACCCCTTTGACGGCGAGCGCCGCGCCGGGACCGTCGGCCTGGCGCTGCCAGGAATCACGTTGAAGATCACCGACCCCGAATCGGGCGAAACCCTGCCGCAGGGCG
>JAGRMS010000184.1 GCA_020441135.1 Pseudooceanicola sp. | reverse complement strand
CCCGGTTCGGGCTGGGCGATGGCCGAGCTGATGGCGACCGGCAAGTCGGCCCTGGCGGCGGAGTTCTCGCTGGACCGCTTCCGCGAAGGGCGTTTCATCGACGAGAGCGTTGCGGCGGGGGTCGCACACTGATGCTTTGCGCGGCGGGTTCCCTTGCCGGTGTGGAGGCGGGCGGCAGAGTCCCGCCGATGCCGTCCGCGCGCCGGAACTCCCTTGGGGCCCCCTTCGTTCTGTCTGCAATCGCAACACGATTGGAGACCAGATCATGGCCAACCAGGACCTGCATAGCACCTACGTCGAGCGCGACCGGATCGAAACCCGCGAGCGGAGCGGAGCGGGCGCGTTCATCATCGGCGGCATCGTTGTCGCCCTTCTCGTTCTCATCTGGCTGTTCAGCATGGGTGGAAGCGACGGCACCGTCACCACGGTCCCGGCAACCGGCACCGACACCGTCATCATCGACAACACCGCCCCGGCGCCGGCGGCAGACGCAACGGCCCCGGCCGCTGACACAACCGCTCCGGCGGCTGACAGCACCACCACCGTTGCACCGGAAGCCACGGCTCCGGCTGACGTCACCGAGCCGACCACCGTGCCGGCCGTGCCGACCGCGCCCTCGGGCAACTGATCGCGCACTCGCACCCTGGTCGCCCCTTCGCGGGCGGCCAGACCTTTCCTCAGAATATACGTGCAAAATTTTCTCAAGAACCTGCTCCGACCGGTGGAACCGGATCGCCGTATGCGGCGTTTGTCCGCGGAATTACGGTGAAGGGAGTAACAAGTGTCAGATCAATCCCACGGCAAGACAACGGGTGGCAGTTCCGCCCTCGCCTTCATTCTTGGAGGTGTGGTCGTTGCGCTGCTTGGCTTGGGGTGGATCGTTTTCGGTGGCGGCCTGCCGACCGCCGATCAGCCCGACATCCGGATCGAGCTTCCCGGCGGCAAGGCCGTCGAAGGAAACATCACCGGAAACTGAAGCCGGACGTTCTGAGTGCAAGGACGGGATGGGGAAGCCTCGGACCCATCCCGTTTCTGCCATTTGGGGGTGCCCCGATGGCCTATGACGAGGCGATTGCCGACATGATGCGGGCCGATCTCGGCCTGCGCTCGGGCCTGTCCGAGAAGCGCATGTTCGGCGGCATCTGTTTCCTGCTGGATGGCAACATGGTCTGCGCGGTGCATCCGCGCGGGGCGATGTATCGCGTCGGCAAGGAGGCCGTGGCCGAGGCGCTGGAGCTGGGGGCCGGGCGGATGCACATGGGCGAGCGGGTCATGGGCGGCTGGGCCGACCTGTCCGCCGATCATCTCGACAATGACGATCTGCGCGCGGCGCTGACAGGCATGGCGCTGGCCTTTGTCGCCACGCTGCCTGCGAAGGGAGACTGAGATGCTGGTGCTGGAGTGCCCCTGCTGCGGGGTGATGGCGGACGAGACAGAGCTGAGCGCGGGCGGCGAGGCGCATCTGAAACGCTTCGGGCCGGGGTCGGACGATGCGGCCTTTGAAGGCTACCTGTTCCAGCGCGAGAACCCCAAGGGCGTGCATTTCGAACGCTGGCGGCATTCCTACGGCTGCGGCAAGTGGTTCCACGCGGCGCGCAACACGGCGACGCTGGAGGTCTACGGCACCTACATCGCGCAGGTAAGCCGGCCGCCCGAGGCGCTGCTGGCGAAAATCAGCGCGGCGGTGCCGGGATGGCGCTGGCGGGATATTCAGACGGAGAACGGGCAATGAGTGCGCGCCTGGCCGCGATGGGGCGGCTGATCGACCGGTCGAAGCCGCTCGACTTCACCTTTGACGGCAAGCCGATGCAGGGGTTCGCGGGGGATACGCTCGCCTCGGCCCTGCTGGCCAATGACCAGATGCTGGTGGGGCGGTCGTTCAAGTATCACCG
>JAGRMS010000183.1 GCA_020441135.1 Pseudooceanicola sp. | reverse complement strand
GGGGCGGTCGGGCGCTGCGCGGCGGCGGCTTCGCCGCCTTGATTCCGCGCGAAGGGACGAAGCACCAGACTTGTGCCTCAAAAACCTACCGTGCCAGCGCCGAGCGGATCAGCCCGAAGCCCGCCATGGCGAACAATCCCGCGACCACGCCGTCGACCCAGCGGCGCACGCGGCGGTAGCCGGTCATCATGCGCGGGCGCGAGAAGACCAGCGCCCAGGTCATCGCGTTCAGCGTGCCGATGGCGGCGCACATCAGTGTGGCGACCAGCACGGCGTCGCCGCCCTGTTCCGGCCCCATCCCGACCGACAGCGCCGCCATCCAGGCGAAGACCGCCTTGGGGTTCGACAGGTTCAGCAAAACCCCGCGCAGCACCCACTTGCCCGGCGGGATCGCCGGGGGCTTCGGCGCTTCGGCGCGCAGGGCGGCGCGGCCCGTCTGCCAGGCGAGGAACAGCAGATAGGCCCCGCCCGCCAGTTTCAGCAGCATCAGCGCGAAGAGCGAGGATTGCAGCACCGCCCCCAGCCCCAGCGCCGCCAGCACGCCCCAGAAGGCGAGGCCCATCGACAGGCCGACGGCGAAGACCAGCGCGGTCCGCTGCCCGTGGGTCAGCGCGACGCTTGCCACGGCGAGGTTCGCGGGGCCGGGCGAGGAGGCCACCACCACGAAGGCAGCGGCAATCGCGGCGAGGTTGGCGGGGTCGATCATGCGCGCGCTTCGTCCATCAGGCGGCGCATCTCGTGGATCGCCGGGGTCAGGCCGCGAAAGATCGCCTCGCCGATCAGGAAGTGGCCGATGTTCAGCTCGCGCACCTCGGGAAAGGCCGCGACCGGCTGCACCGTGTCGTAGGTCAGCCCGTGGCCCGCGTGGACCTCGAGCCCCAGCGCGTGCCCGAAGGCCGCCATCTCGCGCAGGCGGGACAGTTCGGCGTCGCGCGCGGCCAGGTGGCCTTCCGCATGGGCGTCGCAATAGGCGCCGGTGTGCAGCTCGATCACCTCGGCGCCGATGCGGTGGGCGGCTTCGATCTGGCGCGGGTCGGCGGCGATGAAGATCGACACCCGGCAGCCCGCCTCGCGCAGGGGCGCGATGAAATGCGCCAGCCGGTTCTCTTCGCGTGCGACCTCGAGCCCGCCCTCGGTCGTGCGTTCCTCGCGCTTCTCCGGGACGATGCAGACCGCGTGCGGCTTGTGGCGCAGGGCGATGGCCTGCATCTCGGGCGTCGCCGCCATCTCGAAGTTCAGCGGCACCGTCAGCACCTGCATCAGCCCGTCGATGTCGGCGTCCGAGATGTGGCGGCGGTCTTCGCGCAGGTGGGCGGTGATGCCGTCGGCCCCGGCCTCCTGCGCCAGCCTCGCCGCGCGCAGCGGGTCGGGATAGGCGCCGCCGCGGGCGTTGCGGACGGTGGCGACGTGGTCGATGTTGACGCCGAGGCGAAGCGGAGCGGTCACGGGCGAATCCTTCACTTGGTCAGCGAAGGCTAAAAGGCGCACGCGGCAATCGCAATCAGGTCCGCAGCACCCGCGGTACCTTGAACTCGACGTTCTCCACCGCCGTCTCGACCGGCTGCACCGTCACGTCGAAGCGCGCCTTCAGCGCGTCGATCACCTCGTTCACCAGCGTTTCGGGGGCCGAGGCCCCGGCGGTCAGGCCGATGGCCGTCGCGCCGTCGAGCGCGCGCCAGTCGATGTCCCCCGCCCGCTGCACCAGCTGCGCATAGCCGCAACCCGCCCGCGCGGCGACCTCGACCAGCCGCCGCGAATTGGACGAGTTCGGCGCGCCGACCACCAGCAGGGCATCCACCTTGGGCGCGATGGCCTTCACCGCCTCCTGCCGGTTGGTGGTGGCATAGCAGATGTCTTCCTTGTGCGGCCCGACGATGGCCGGAAACCGTGCCTGAAGCGCCGCCACGATGTCGGCGGTGTCGTCGACGCTGAGCGTGGTCTGGGTGACATAGGCGATCCGCTCCGGGTCGCGCACCGCAACCGCGGCCACATCCGCCACGGTTTCCACCAGCAGCACGTCGCCGTCGGGCAGCTGTCCCATGGTCCCGATCGTCTCGGGGTGGCCCTTGTGGCCGATCATGATCATTTGCAGGCCGTTGTCGGCGTGGCGCTGGGCCTCGATATGCACCTTGCTGACCAGCGGGCAGGTGGCGTCGACATAGACCATCTCGCGTCGCTGCGCCTCGGCCGGGACCGATTTCGGC
>JAGRMS010000182.1 GCA_020441135.1 Pseudooceanicola sp. | reverse complement strand
GCTGGCCTCGGACGGGCTGGGGCCGCTCTACAACGCCCGCGCCTGCCAGCGGTGCCACCTGAAGGACGGGCGCGGCCACCCGCCTGCCGGGCCCGATGCCGGGGCCGTCTCGATGGTGCTGCGCATCTCGGTCCCGGCGCCGGGGGACGCCGAACCGACCGCCATCGAGGGCTATCTGGCGACGCTGGACGCGCCGCCTGCGACCCGGCCCCACCCGGTGTATGGCGAGCAGATCCAGGATCTTGCGATTGCCGGCCAGGCCGCGGAGGGTCGCGTGGCCGTCGATGTCACCGAAACGCGGATCCCCCTTGGCGGCGGCGAGACCGTCACGCTGCAACGCCCGACCTACCGCGTCGAAGACCCGGCCTATGGCCCGCTCGGGCATCACATGCTGTCGCCCCGCATCGCGCCGCAGATGATCGGGCTTGGCCTGCTGGAAGCAATCCCCGCCGCCGACATCCTGGCGCTGGAAGACCCCGAGGACGCCGATGGCGACGGCATCTCGGGCCGCGCGCAGGTGGTCTGGTCGGACAGCCGCCAGCGCCCCATGCCGGGCCGTTTCGGGCACAAGGCGGGCATGGCGACCATCGCCGACCAGACGGCCCACGCCTTTGCCACCGATATCGGCATCTCGTCGCCCTTGCTGCCGCGCCCTGCGGGAGACTGCACGCCGATGCAACCCGCTTGCCTGAACGCGCCCGACGGCGCCGGTGACGCGCGCGGGGACGAGATCGACGGCGACAGCCTCGCCCTCGTCACCTTCTACAGCCGCAACCTGGCCGTGCCCGCCCGCCGCGACAGCGGCGACGCGCAGGTGCTGCGGGGCAAGCAGGTGTTCTACGACACCGGCTGCGCCGCCTGCCACCACCCGAAGTTCGTCACCGACCGCCTGCCCGGCCAGCCCGAGCAGAGCTTTCAGCTGATCTGGCCCTATTCCGACCTTCTGCTGCACGACATGGGCGAGGGCCTTGCCGATCATCGCCCGGAATCCCGCGCCACGGGGCGCGAATGGCGCACCGCGCCGCTTTGGGGTTTGGGGCTGACATTCCAGGTCAACGGGCATACACGCTTCCTGCACGACGGCCGCGCCCGCTCGCTGCTCGAGGCGATCCTCTGGCACGGGGGCGAGGCCGAAACCGCCCGGCAGAAGGTGATCGACATGGCCAGACCCGACCGCAACGCGCTGATCCGTTTCCTGGAGTCGCTCTGATGCGTCTTGCCGCCCTGCTGCTGTTCCTCGCCGCCCCGGCCCTTGCCGATACCGAGGCGGTGATCGCCGAACACATCCTGCCCGGCCACGCCGCCTTTGCCGCGCGCACGCAGGCGCTGGCCGACGCCGCGCAGGCCGATTGCTCACCCGCCGCTCTCGATGCCCCCTACCAGCACGCCTTCGACAGCTGGCTGGGCATCAGCCACCTGCGCCTTGGTCCGGCGGAAGAGGCGGGCCGCTACCAGGCCATCGCCTTCTGGCCCGACCCGCGCGGACTGACGGAAAAGACCCTGCGCCGCCTGATCGCGGATCGGGATCCGGTGGCAACCGACGGCCACTATGCCGATGTGTCGGTCGCCGCGCGCGGGCTGTTCGCCCTGGACCACATGCTGCACGACGCGGGTTTCGCCGGCTACGCGAAGGACGGTTACGAATGCAGGCTCGTGCAGGCGATCACCGCCGATCTTGCCGCGCTGGCCGCCACGCTCGACAGCCAGTGGCGCGACCGCTTCGCCGAGACCCTGCGCACGGCCGGCCAGCCCGGCAACGCCACCTACCTCGCCCCGCGCGAGGTGACGCAGGTGCTGTTCACCCAGCTGACCACCGCGCTGGAGTTCGACGCCGACCAGCGCCTGGGCCTGCCGATGGGCACGTTCGACCGCCCCCGCCCGAACCGCGCCGAGGCGCGCCGGTCCCACCGCCCGCTGCGCAACGTCGTGCTGTCGCTGACGGCGCTGCGCCAGCTCGCGGCCCTGCTGCCGGATGCCGCGCCGGAAAAGACCCTCGCCGCCTTCGACACCGCCATTGCCGAAGCGGCGCGGCTGGACGATCCCGACTTCGCGGGCGTCGACACGCCGCAGGGCCGCTTCAAGCTCGAATCCCTGCAAAACCGCATCCGCGACGCGCGCGCCGCCGCCATCGCGGAAATCGGCCCCGCGCTGGGCGTCAGCGCCGGGTTCAACTCGGCGGATGGCGACTGACATGACCACCCGACGCGGCTTTCTCGCAACGCTCGCCGCCGCCTCGTCGTGGCCCGCCCTGAGCTGGGCCGACGCCGGCAGCCCCGCCTACCTTGCCGCCGCGAAGGAGCCGGACGGCGGCTATGCGCTGTTCGGCCTCTCGGCCTCGGGCAAGGACCGCTTCCGCATCCCGCTGCCCGCGCGTGGCCATGCCGCCACCGCCCACCCGACCGCACCCGAGGCCGTCGCCTTTGCCCGCCGCCCGGGCACCTTCGCGCTGGTGATCGACTGTTTCTCCGGCCTCGTCATCCAGCAACTGGACGCGCCCCGCGGCCGCCACTTCTACGGCCACGGCGCCTTCGTCAACGGCGGCGACACGCTTTGCACCACCGAGAACGACATCGAGACGGGCGAGGGCCGCATCGGCCTCTGGTCCCGTTCGAAAGGCTACGCGCGGATCGGCGAGATCGCCTCGGGCGGGATCGGGCCGCATGACATCAAGGCGCTGCCGGGCAACGCGCTGGTGATCGCCAACGGCGGCATCCTGACCCACCCCGACAGCGGGCGGGAAAAGCTGAACATTGAAACCATGCGTCCGAACCTGACCTACCTCGACGCGGAAGGGGCCATCGCGGAACAGGTCGCGCTTGACCCCGCGTTGCACCGGAACTCGCTCCGCCACCTCGCGCTTGGACCTGACGGCCTCGTCGCCTGCGCGTTCCAGTGGGAGGGCGACAGCGCCGAAACCCCGCCGCTGCTGGCGTTGCACCGCCGGGGCGAGGCGCTGCGCGCCGTCGAGGCTCCGCTGGCGGATCGCGCCGCGATGCAGAACTACGCGGGCAGCATCGCGATTGGCGGTTCGGCGCGGCACGTCGCCATCACCTCGCCCAGGGGCGGGCGGGTGCAGGTTTACGACCTGAATGGCAGGCTGACCCACACCGTCAACCGCGCCGACGTCTGCGGCATCGGCCCGGGGGCGTCGGGCTTTGTCGCCACCGACGGGCTGGGGGGCATCCTGGCCATCGAGGGCGAGGCAGCCACGCCCCTGAACCACTGTGCCCGCGCCTGGGACAACCACCTGATCGCCATATGATCACCCGCCGCCACGCCCTGACCGTGATGGGGGCCGCCGCCCTGACGCCGGGTTTCGCGGCGCTGGCCAGCCCGTCGACGATCCGCATCCAGCCGGCGCAGGCCGAGCTGATGCCGGGCAAGATCACGAGGGGCATGGTGTCGACCCGCCCCGACGCCCCGCCGCCGGTGCTGCGCCTGAGGCAGGGCCGGACCTTCACCGCGCGGGTCGAGAACGCGACGCCCGATTACACGACGATGCACTGGCACGGGATGCGCCTGCCGAACGGCATGGACGGGGTGCCCTATCTGACCCAGTTCCCGATGGCGGAGGGCGATGCCTTCGACTATGCCTTCACGCCGCCCGATGCGGGCACCTACTGGTATCACCCGCACTGCATGACGATGGACCAGATGGCGCGCGGGCTGACCGGCATCCTGATCGTCGAGGAAGCGGAAGATCCCGGCTTCGACGCTGACATCGCCATCAACCTGCGCGACTTCCGCCTGGGGGGCGACGGCCGGTTCATCGACCTCTGGACCGCGCGCGGCGCGGCGCGCGCGGGAACCTTCGGCACGGTGATGACGGCCAACTGGCAGACAGACCTTGCCGAGACCGCGCCGTCGGGCAGCCTTCTTCGCCTGCGCGTCGCCGCCACCGATACCACCCGCATCTACCGGCTTTACCTGCCGGGCGCGCGCGGCGCCGTGATCGCGCTGGACGGCCACCCCCTGCCGGACCTGCAACCGCTGCCGACCGAGGAGGCGCCGCTGTTCCTCGCCCCCGGCCAGCGCGCCGACTTCGCGCTCCTGATGCCGGACGAGGGCGAGACGCTGGACCTGATGACCCACGCCCCCGGCGCGCCGCGCCGGCTTGCGCGCGTTACCGCCAACGGCGACCGCATGGGCCGGTCACTGGATGCGCTGAAACCCCTGCCCCCCAACCCCGTCCCGGAACCGGACCTGGCGCAGGCCCGCACCGAGGAACTGGTCTTTGGCTGGTCCCCCGAGGGCACCGCGCCGAACAACGGCTTTTGCGGCACGCTCGGCTATACCTTCTGGTCGATCAACCGCACGCCCTGGCCCGGCGACGCTTCGGGTGCGGGGCCGCTGGTCACGCTCGATCGCGGGCAGTCCACCATCCTGCGGCTGCGCAACGAAAGTCCGAACGATCACCCGATCCACCTGCACGGCCTCGCCTTTCGGGTCATCGCCTCGAACCGCCGCCCGGTGTCGCCGCACTGGACCGACACCGCGCTGCTGCTGGAGAAAGAGGTGCTCGACATCGCCTTCGTTGCCGACAATCCCGGCGACTGGGCGTTCCACTGCCATGTGATCGAGCACCAGAAGACCGGGCTGGCAGGCTACATCCGGATCACCTGAACGCTACTTCGCGTTCGGGAAGAACAGCTGCTGGCCCTCCAACTGGAATCCGGCGATGGCCGCCTGGCCGTCGGCTCCGGTGATCCAGTCGATGAAGGCCTGGCCCGCCTCGGCCTTGACCGAGGGATGCTTCGAAGGATTGACGAGGATCACGCCATACTGGTTGAACAGCCGTTCGTCGCCTTCGACCAGCACGGCCATCCCATCCTTGTTGCCGAAGGAAATCCAGGTGGCCCGGTCGGTCAGCGCATAGGCGCCCATGCCCGCCGCCGCGTTCAGCGTCGCGCCCATGCCGCTGCCGGTCTCGCGGTACCAGCCGCCCGAGGCCGCCTTGACGTCGATACCGGCGGCCTTCCAGAACTTCAGCTCGGCCTTGTGGGTGCCGCTGTCATCCCCGCGCGAGGCGAAGGGCGCGGAGGCTGCGGCAATTGCCTGCAAAGCGGCAACCACGTCCTTGCCGCCCTTGACGCCCGCCGGATCGGCCTCGGGCCCGATCAGCACGAAGTCGTTATACATCACGTCGAAGCGTTGCACGCCCCAGCCGTCGGCGACGAACTTCTCCTCGGCGGGCTTCGCGTGGACCAGCAGCACGTCGCCGTCGCCGTTCTCGGCGTTCTTGATCGCCTGCCCGGTGCCGACCGCGACCACCCGGACCTCGATGCCGCTTTTCGCGGTGAACTGCGGCAGGATCGCGTCCAGAAGCCCCGAGTTGGCGGTCGAGGTGGTCGA
>JAGRMS010000181.1:1631-4398 GCA_020441135.1 Pseudooceanicola sp. | reverse complement strand
CACAACCTCGACGTCATCAAGACGGCGGACTGGATCATCGACATCGGCCCCGAAGGCGGCGATGGCGGCGGCGAAATCGTGGCGACCGGAACGCCCGAGGCGGTGGCGGACGAACCGCGCAGCCACACCGGGCGTTACCTGAAACCGATGCTCGACCCGCAGCGGGTCGCCGCCGAGTGATCAGTTGAGCAGGCGCGAGGCGAGGCCGATCACGGCCATCACTTCCATCGTGTCCTTGTCCACCTGGTAGACGCCGTCACCGACCCGGTAATAGGTGCCGTGGCGATCCAGTCCGTAGAGGTCGGGCGAGGGGATCAGCGCATAGTCGCCCCGCAAACGGTCGCCGATGCGGTAGGAATAGACTTCGTCATAGCGGTCCGAATAGCGAAAGCGGTCGTGGTCGTCATCGCGGTCATCGTGGCGCACATGGTCGTCCATCTTCTTGGCCAGCCCGGGCGGCACGCAGGCGGGCGACTTCTTCGCAAGGCCCGGCGGGCAACCGGCGGCAGAATGCCCCTTGTCCTTGGCGGCGGCGATGTCGGGAAGGGCCATGCCGCCCGCGGTCATCATGCCCAGCAGGGCGCTGGCGAGGGTCAGGCCGATCAGGGATTTGCGGTCATTCATATCGAGAACTCCGTATCTTTACGGGGTCTCAACGGTCGCGCTTCCGGGGATGTTCCCCAACGCCCAGGCGTCGGCGGTTTCCTGCCGTCAGGCGCGGATGCGGGCGGGTCGAAGCAGGGCGGCGCGCAGCGGCTGCGCCTCGCGCGTCGTCAGCGACAGCCGGGCGGCGGGGCCATAGCCGTGCGCGGCCAGGTCGGGGAACAGCGACAGCAGCTCTGCCTGGGTCGCGTTGTCGAAGCCGCCCATCGTCTGCGGCCCCGGCAGGTAGCTTTCCGACAGCGCGCCGTTGGCGGTGACGATCTGGTGACGGTCGAACAGGATGTGAAAGTATGTCACCTCGCGCTGCCGCGCCAGCGTCACCGCGCTGCCGTCGATCAGGTCGCGCGCCTTGACCAGCACCTGCGCCTCGCCGAACAGCAGCTCGGCCTGCGGGCCGGCGATCAGCATCCGGTGCTGTTGCGAGACCAGCAGGGGCCTGCGCAGTCCGAAGGGGCCGGCGGATAGCCGCACCGGGGCATGCGCGCCCTCGGCGGCGACGGTGCGGCGGCCGATCCAGCGGATCGGCTGGGGCGGGCCGTCGAGCACATCGACCAGCATCCCCGGGCGCAGCCATTCGACCGGCATCTCGCCGAAAGGCGTCGCGATCATGGTGCCGCCGGTGAAGCAGGGCACCTGCACGACTTTGACCATCGCCGTGTCGGTATTGCCGACCTCGTCTTCGACCGAATAGTTGAAATAGACCGTCTCGGCCTGATTGTCCCCGAGGACGGTGAAGGTTCCGTCCGGGTTCAGCGTCACCTGCTGGCCGCTGCCAAGCGTCACGGTGGACCCCGCCGTGACCGGCTGGCCGTTGATATGGGTGATCGTCAGCGTCCCGCCGGTCGAGCTGTCGTTGTCCAGCACGTCCACCGTCTTTTCGCCGTTCAGCTGCATCGACACGGTGTCGTCCTGCGCCACGATGGTGGACTGGACCGAGCCTCCGGCAATCAGCAGGTTGGTGTCATAGCCTGCATCTCCCACGTCGGCGACGCCGATCTTCAGCGTGTTCGGCACGCCCGGATTAACCGGGGCGACGAAGGTGAGCGTGACGGTGAAACCGTCCATCTCGGTATTGAACTGGTCGGCTGTGTTGTCGTGGTAGATGTTGCCCGTCGCGCCGCCGTTGATGTTGCCGATCGAGGCGGAACCGTTGCCGACCGTCACCTGCGCCTGCACGCCGTTGACCCAGACGCCGATGACGTCGTTATAGGCCGAGTTGATGTATTCGGGGTATTCCTCGGAACTCAGCACGAAGTCGATGGTAATGAAGTCGCCCAACGGCGTGAAGTTGACGACCATGTAGGCGGCGTCATAGGTCGAGGCCCCGGCCAGTGCGTTGAAGTCGGCGTTGTTGTTGACACCCGAGGTATCCGTCCCGGTCGAGGCCGAGATGTTGGTGTTCGACGTGCCGCTGGAATTGGTGAAATCCGTCGCCTTGCCGGTCGACAGGATGACGCCGGTATCGCCCGGCATGACGCCGGGCGAGGTGGCGTAGCCGTCGGTATAGATGCCCGAGGACTTGGCATCGCCATAGTACGCAGCCGAATTGACCGTCACCCCGTTGCCGAAGATCTCTTCGGCCATCTGCATGGCCGTGGCTTTGGTATTGATCGGCAGTTCGGTCGCGGTGGCCATGCGCAGGGTCCGGAAGGGGCGGCAATTCCAGGCACTTGATCACGGCCAAGCGGTCTCAATCGGATCGAATCGAGGCAAATGAGAGGTAAATTGTAATCGGATCGTCACAAGTTTGGTGACGACCCGGAAACGATTTATCCGCGATGCCGCTTCTCGAAGCGGGGCAGCATGGCCGAGAAGTCCTTGCCGCTGCCGTCCTCGTTCTCGACGAACTGCGCGTAAAGCGCCTGGGCCAGCGCGCCCATCGGCGTGTCGGCGTCGGCGCTTTCGGCTGCCTGCTGCGACAGGCGAAGGTCTTTCAGCATCAGGTCGGCAGCGAAACCGGGCTTGTAGTCGTTGTCGGCGGGGCTTTTCGGGCCGACGCCGGGGGCGGGGCAGTAGGCATTCATGGTCCAGGAATAGCCCGAGGAGGTCGAGACCACGTCGAACATCTTCTGGCGGTCGAGCCCCAGCTTGTCGGCCAGCGCGA
>JAGRMS010000181.1:0-1598 GCA_020441135.1 Pseudooceanicola sp. | reverse complement strand
TCATGTTGTTGCAGATCTTGGCGGATTGCCCCGCGCCCGAGGCGCCGCAGTGGACGGCCTTCTGGCCCATGATGTCGAACAGCGGTTTCGCCTTGGCGAAGGCGGCGTCGGACCCGCCGGCCATGAAGGTCAGCGTGCCGGCGGAGGCCCCGCCGATGCCGCCCGAGACGGGGGCGTCGACCGCCAGCAGCCCGGCGGATTCGGCTTGAAGCGCGACGGCGCGGGCGCTGTCGACGTCGACGGTGGAACAGTCGACCAGCGCCGCGCCCTTGCTCATCGCGGGGATCACGGCGTCGGCCACCTTGCGCAGGATCGCGCCGTTGGGGAGCATGGTGATGACCACCTCGGCCCCGGTCGCGGCCTCGGCGGCGGTGGCGGCGTTCGTGACGCCCTCGACCGTGACGGCGGCAGTGTCGAAGCCCGTGACCTCATGCCCCGCCTTGGCGAGGTTCGCCGCCATCGGCGCGCCCATGTTGCCCAACCCGATAAACCCGATCTTCATGGTCCTGCTCCCTTATTCGAATGTCAGTTCGTCCTCGCCCAGCGGGGCGAGCATGGCGTCGATGGCAGCCTGCGGCACCTGTCCGTCGGCATATTGCCAGCGCGGGTTGCGGTCCTTGTCGATGATCTGGGCGCGGATGCCTTCGAGAAAGTCCCCGTGTTCCATTGACCGCCAAGTGTAACGATACTCCAGCGTCAGCGCGCTTTGGATCGTCGGACCCTCTTCGCGAAGACGACGCAGGATTTCGAGCGTGCAGGCCATGGAAAGCGGCGAGTTGCGCTTCAGCGCCGCCAGCGTCTCGCGCGCAAAGTCGCTGTCGTCGGCGGCGAGCGACTCCAGGATGGCCGGAAGGGACGGCTGCGAGAAGTGGCGGTCGATCTGCGCGCGATGGTCCGCCAGAACTGCCGCGGCGTTGGTTCCGGCGCGGCCGGCCACGACGCTGACGTCATCGCCCGTTTCCAGCCTTTCGATCAACGACGGCCATTCGGCGTGCGCGATCAGATCGTCGGCGAAATCGGCGATCATGGCGTCGTCAGGCATCAGGCGATGCGCCGTCAGGCCGACAAACTCGCCGATTTTGCCCGGTGCTTTGGCAAGGATCAGCGTGCCGCCGACATCCGGCACCAGCCCGATACCGCATTCGGGCATGGCAATCCGAGAGCTTTCGTCGACTACGCGAAAGCCCGCATGGCAACCGATGCCGACACCACCGCCCATGACAAAACCCTGCATGAAGCTGACGACAGGTTTCGGATAGCCGTAGATCATCGCATTGACGCGATACTCGTCCCGCCAGAAGCGGCGGCCATAGGTGAAGTCCCCAGCGCGGCCGGTGGCGTAGAGTTCGGCAATATCGCCACCCGCGCAGAAGGCCTTGTCGCCTTCGGCATCAATCACCACGACCTTCACCCGGGCGTCATCCATCCAGGCGCGCATGGCGGCGTCGATGGCCATGCACATCTCGTAGGTCATCGCATTCAGCGCCTTGGGCCGCGTGAAGGTGATCCGCCCCGCGCTACCTGTGACCCGGATCGAGATGTCGGTCATCGTGCCGCCAGCATGTGGCGCGCGACGATCACGCGCATGATCTCGTTGG
>JAGRMS010000180.1 GCA_020441135.1 Pseudooceanicola sp. | reverse complement strand
GCGCCTCTGCGGTGCGGGTGATCGCCTCGATCCGGGGCATGTACTGGCTGAATTCCTAATAGGTGTAGATCAGCACGATGTTGTTGTTCACTACGATCCCCGCCAGCGCGACGATCCCCGTGCCGGTCATGATGATCGAGAAGGGCTGGCCCATGACCATCATGCCGATCAGCACGCCGGTGGTCGACAGCACCACCGCCAGCAGCACCAGTATCGAGTTGTAGAAGGAATTGAACTGCGCGAGCAGGATGATGAACATCAGCCCCAGCGCGCCGAGGAAGGCGTTCTGCAGGAAGGCGCCGGACTCTTCCTGCTCCTGCTGGTCGCCGGTCCATTCCCAGCCGATCGAGGCGGGAAGCGGGTTGGTTTCCAGCCATTCGGTCAGTTTGCCGATACGTTCGTTCGCATTCATCGGCACGAGCCGGACGCTGGCCGTTCCGCGATCGAGTTCGCGTTGGACCTGATTGAGGTCAACGGATTGGGCGACGCGTGGAACATTGTAATGGAAGGTCTGGGCGTCCCGGAAAAAGGATGTCAGCCAGCCTGTTTTTTCCTTGAGGTGGACGTTTGCGGGCGCACCGGCAGCGTGTTCGTCTTCGGATACTGCGTATCCAAAGCCGACATCGACAGCCCCATCACCAACCGGGCTACCATTATCGTTCAATGGGACCATCTGAAGAATCTGAATGCCGTCCAGCACATCCGCCTTGACGTCGTAATAGCGCTTCTGGTCCACACGGCTGATCTTGGCGAGTTTCTTCACCGGCTCGCGCGTGACGAAGTTGGACAGCGGCACCAGCCCGTCGCGGGTGCGCACCTTGAGCGTGTCCAGCGTCGACAGCACCCGGTCGCCGGCGGGCAGGCGGACGCGGATCTCGATCTCTTCATCCGAGGTATCGACGCGCATGGTGTCGAGCAGGATGCCGCGCGTCACCAGCTGGACCATCGCGCCGACGGTCGCCACGTCGGCGCCAAAACGCCCGGCCTTCTCGACGTCGACATTGATCTGCCAGTCGATGCCGGGCAGGGGCAGCGTATCCTCGATCTGGATCAACCCCGGGGTCTGTTCGAAATGCGCTCGCGCAAGGTTTGCCGCGGCGGTCAGGTCGTCCCAGCCGTCGCCCTTCAGGCGCAGGTGGATCGGCTTGCCCGAGCCGGGGCCCTGCTCCAGGCCCGTCACCTCGGTCTCGAAACCGGGGAGCTTGTCGAGTTCCGCCGTCAGCTGGTCGATCACCAGGTTTCCGTCGAAAGCCGCCGCCGCGACTTCGCGGTGGAAGCGTCCGCCGAAGAAGGCTTCGCGCTCTTTCGGGCGGTCTTCCCAGGGGATGATCTCGAACTGGACCTGGCCCACCGTGTCGCCCGGCGATTGCTGGCCCGGGCCGCCGGTCTTGAGCCCGCCGTCGCCGGCGAAGGCAAAGACGTTGATGACGGCGGGGTGGGCGCTGACCACCGCTTCGACCTGGCGGACCATCGCGTCGGTCTCGGCCAGCGAGAGGTTGCCGCGGGCGCGGACGTAGACGGTGGCCTGTTCGGGTTCGGATTCGACGAAGAACTCGACGCCCTTGGAATTGGCGGGAAAGAGCACGAAGGCGACGTAGAACACCCCGGCAAAGATCGCGGCGACCGAGACGATGGGCATGACCGGGTTGCCCGCGATCAGGTGGATCACCCAGCCGAAGACCGAGCGGCGATAGCCCGAGGTGATCCGCTTGCGCTGAAACCGCAGGGCGGCGGCGTCGAGGATCACCGAGGCGGCGAAGGCGCAGAAGATGAACAGCGTGCCGCCGGCCAGGAAGCCGAGCGTCCCGGGCGTGCCGGGGGGCAGGATGTAGCCGGGATTGAGCAGCTCCATCAGGGCGACGAACATGCCGTAGAGCGGCAGCGGCACCAGCGCCGCGCGGATCACCCAGGGCAGGCGGGCGCGCAAGCCGTCGGCGAGGCGTCCGAAGAGGCGCGACATCCGGCCCGAGACGCCGCCCATGACCGGCAGGTAGACCAGCGCCACCACCAGCGAGGCGGAGAGCACGAAGATCAGGGTGACGGGAAGCATCCCCATGAACTCGCCGGGGACGCCGGGCCAGAACAGCATCGGC
>JAGRMS010000179.1:3727-8433 GCA_020441135.1 Pseudooceanicola sp. | reverse complement strand
TCTTGTCCCAGCCGAATTCGAACTCCAGCGCGACGCCGGCATAGTTCTCGGCGGCGGTGGAGGACATCTTCTTGAGCCCGTCGAGGTCGGCGAGCTCGGTCTCCATCGGCTTGACCAGCAGGCTTTCGCTGTCCTCGGCGGAGATGCCGGGGAACTGGACCGAGACGAAGAGCGCGGGGATCTCGATATCGGGCTCGCCCTCTTTCGGCAGCGACCAGTAGGCGAAACCGCCGATCACCAGCGACAGGACGATGAAGGCGATGACCATGCGCGCCCGTTGGGCGGCCCAGTCGACGATTCCGGTCATTGGCCGGGCTCCTGGTAGGTCGGGATCACTGTCACGCCGGCGGTCACGAAGTCCTGGCCGACGACGATGATGCCGACCGTGTCGGGCAGGCCCGTCACCCAGATGCCGTCCGGCGTATCGCGTATCAGCTTGACCGGCGCAAAGGCGACGACGTTGTCGTCCCCGACAGTGCGCACGCCCAGCTTGCCGTCGTTGTTCAGCGTCAGCGCCGACTGCGGCAGCCTGTGCGCGCGGGCGCCGTCGGCGGCAATGGCGATGGTGGCGGTCTGGCCGTCGCGGATGGCGAGGTCGGGGTTGGGCACCGTGATCTCGACCTGGAAGGTGCGGGTGGTCTGGTCGGCGGCGCGGCTGAGGAAGGTGACTGCGCCGACAATCCGCTCGCCGCTGACCAGTTCGGCCCCGGCCTGCGCGCCGACGTGGACGCGGGCGACCTCGGTTTCCGGCACGAAGCCGACAAGCTTGATCGGGTCGAGCTGGATCACCGTGGCGCAGAGCGCGCCGGGTTGCAGCAGCGAACCGATCTCGGCGGTGTCGGATTCGAGCAGGCCCTGGAACGGCGCGGCGATGGTCAGCCGCTCGATCTCGCGTTCGGCGGCGGCCACGGCGGAGGCGGCGGCCTGGATCCCGGCGTCGACATTGTCGAGGCCCCAGGTTGCGGCCGCAACTGCCGCCTCCGCCGATTTCACCGCGGCATTGGCGGACTTGAGACGGGTTTCACTGGCGTAGCCGTCGGCGCTGAGCTTTTCGGCGGCGGTGTAGCTGATCATGGCCTCGGCCAGCTTGGCGTGGGCTTCCTCGACGCGGGCCTCGGTCTCGGGGACACGCGCCTGCGCCTCGGCCTGGCGGGCGCGGGCCTCGGCGAGGGTCGACTCGCGGGTGCCGGGGTCGAGTTGGCAGAGGGTGTCGCCCTGTTGCACGAAGCGGCCCTTGCGCAGCGGTTCCGAGATGACGCGGCCCGAGGTTTCGGCACGCACCTCGACCTGGCGGGCGGCGCGGGTCTGGCCACGCAGGATGACGGCGGAGTCGATGGATTCGGCCTGCGACCGGCGCACGACGACGCGGATGCCGGAGGTGTCCTCGGCGGGCGCTGCGGCGGGGCTCTCGGCAGCTGTGTCGGCGGCGGTTTCGGCGGCGGTCTCGGCGGCGGGGGCATCGCCGCCGCGCGCGAAGGCCAGCATCGTATCGCGTTCGAGAACCGCGAAGTAGAGACCGATGGACACCAGAATCGCGGTGATCACGGGAACGAGTCGCATGGGGGGCCTTCTGCTGCCGCAGGACATGGGTTACGCCGCGATGCTCTTGCACAGTCCGCGGAAGAAATACAGCTACTAAACTATTCGGTTCAATTTAAGGTTTTTGCGCCGCGCCTTCAAGGCGGCCCGGCCCCGCCACTTGGCTTGTCCGGACTTGCACGCTAATAGGTGGCAATTCCGTCCGATTTTTGGGCGGATTGTGGTCCGAAAAAGGACCGATCCGGCCCGCGCGCCGGGAAAAGGGCGCCGGAGGCAGGGCATGAGCGAGACAGACAGCTTTATCGAGGAAGTGACCGAAGAGGTGCGCCGCGACCGGCTGTTTGCGCTGTTCCGGCGGTATGGCTGGATCGTGCTGGTGCTGATCGTGCTGGTGGTCGGCGGCGCGGCCTGGAACGAATACCGCAAGGCGCAGGACCGCGCGGCGGCCGAGGCTTTGGGGGACGAGCTGGTGGCCGCGCTGGCCTCGAACGACGCCAAGGGGCGCGCGGCGGGCCTGGGCGGGGTGACGGCCTCGACCCCCGGCGGCAACGCGATGGTCGAGTTCCTGATGGCGGCGGCGCAGGCCGAGGCGGGCGAAACCGCGGCGGCGGTCGTCTCGCTGGAGAGCATTGCGACGAATGGCGAGCTGCCCGCGATCTACCGCCAGATCGCCAGTTTCAAGGCGCTGACCCTTCAGGCGGGCACCCTGCCGCCCGAAGAGCTGCGCGCCGGATTCGAGGCGCTGGCCAGCGCGGGGATGCCGCTGCGGCTGCTGGCGGAGGAGCAGCTGGCGTTGATCGACATGGCCGGGGGCAATGCCGAGGCGGCCATCGGGCGGTTTCAGTCGATCCTGAAGGACGCCGAGGCCACCCCGGACTTGCAACAGCGGGCCGCGCAGGCGATTGTGGCGCTGGGTGGCACGCCCGACCTGCCGCAGCAGGGCTGACGGGTTGGCGGGCACGAGACTTGGGGCAGGCGAAGGTTTGAACATGACAGCGTTTTCCGTATCCCGCGCCTGCGCCGCGATTGCCTGCTCTGCCATGCTGATTGCCGCCTGTTCCGAGCGCGAGGTGATCTTGCCGGGCGAGCGCGAGGATATCCGGGTCGAGGGCGAGAACCCCGCCCTGGTGCGCACGCCGGACGAGGACCAGAACATCTCGCGCGCGATCCGGCTGCCGGGCCAGCGCAGCAATGCGGAGTGGGCGCAGGCTCCGGGCACGCCGAAGAACCGCACCGACCACCCGGCGCTGCGCATCGCGCCGCAGCTGGCCTGGGCGGCCAATATCGGCGAGGGCGACGGCCGCCGCGTGCGCATCACTGCCGAGCCGGTGGTGGCGGGCGGGCGCGTCTATGCGCTCGACTCCGGCGCGCGGGTGACGGCGGTCACGACGGGCGGCGCAACGGTGTGGAGCACCAGCCTGATCCCGGTCACGGATGCCGAGGAACAGGCGACCGGCGGCGGCATGGCCTATGACAAGGGCACGCTCTACGTCTCGTCGGGCTACGGGCGGCTGACGGCGCTGGACGCGGCGACCGGGGCGATCAAGTGGCAGCAGCGGCTCGAGTCCACGGGCAGCGGGATGCCGCTGATCCATGACGGGCTGGTCTATGTCGTCGCGGGCGACGACATGGGCTGGGCGATCGACGCGAAGGACGGCAAGGTTGTCTGGACGCTCAAGGCCAGCCCCAGCGTGGCCCACGTTCTGGGCGCGCCTGCGCCGGTGATCGCGGGCGACTTCGTCGTCTTCGCCTTCGGGTCGGGCGAGATCATCGGGGCCTTCCGCAAGGGCGGCTTCACGCGCTGGGTCACGACGGTATCGGGGGCGCGCGTCGGGCAGGTCAAGAACCGCTATGGCGACGTGACCGGCAGCCCGATGGTGGTGGGCAACACGCTTTACATCGGCAACCAGTCGGGCCGCACCGCCGCGGTCAGCGCGGTGGATGGCGAACGGCTGTGGGATGCGCCGCATGGCGCGGTGGATACGGTCTGGCCCGCGGGGGACAGCGTCTTTGCCGTGACCGAGCAGTTGCAGCTGGTGCGGCTGGACGCGCGCAACGGCGAGGTGATCTGGGCGCGCGACCTGCCGGGCTATGTCAAGGACAAGCCGCGCAAGCGGGCCGAGGTCGTGGCGAGCTATGGCCCGGTGCTGGCGGGCGGGCGGCTGGTGGTCGCCTCGAACGACGGCTACCTGCGGTTCTTCGCGCCGGAAGACGGGTCGCTGACCGCCACGGTCCAGGTGCCGGGCGGTGCGACCACCGCGCCGGTCGTCGCAGGCGGAACCCTGTATGTCGTGTCGTCAAACGGGCAATTGCTGGCTTTCCGCTGACGCGCAAATCGGTTAAGCGCGTTTCCGTAACCTCGGAAAGCGCGGACCATGTCCTTTACCCTCGCCATCGTGGGCCGGCCCAACGTGGGCAAGTCCACCCTGTTCAACCGCCTGGTCGGCAAGCGGCTGGCACTGGTCGACGACCAGCCCGGCGTGACCCGCGACCTGCGCGAGGGCGCGGCACGGCTGGGTGACTTGCGGTTCACCGTGCTCGACACCGCCGGGCTGGAGGACGTGACCGACGACAGCCTCCAGGGCCGGATGCGGCGGCTGACCGAACGGGCGGTGGACATGGCGGACATCTGCCTGTTCCTGATCGATTCCCGCGCCGGGGTGACGGCGACGGACCGCGTCTTTGCCGACATCCTGCGCAAGCGGGCGGAGCATGTGCTGCTGGCCGCCAACAAGTCCGAAGGGGCGGCGGGCGAGGCGGGGGCGCTGGAAGCCTTCTCGCTGGGCCTGGGAGAGCCGATCCGGCTGTCTGCCGAGCACGGCGAAGGCATGAACGAACTCTACGAGGTGTTGCGCCCGCTGGCCGACGCCTATGCCGAGGCGGCCGAGGCGGCGAACGAGGACGCGCCGGCAACGGATGTCGACCTGCCCGAGGATGACGAGGAAGACGCCCCGGCCTGGCAGCCGAGCGAGACGAAGCCCTTGCAGGTGGCGGTGGTCGGCCGCCCGAACGCGGGCAAGTCGACCTTGATCAACCGGATCATCGGCGAGGACCGGCTGCTGACCGGGCCCGAGGCGGGGATCACCCGCGATGCAATCAGCCTGAAGACGGTGTGGGAGGGCACGCCGATGCGGCTGTTCGACACCGCCGGGATGCGCCGCAAGGCC
>JAGRMS010000179.1:0-3719 GCA_020441135.1 Pseudooceanicola sp. | reverse complement strand
AGGTGCAGGAAAAGCTGGAAAAGCTCTCGGTCAGCGACGGGTTGCGGGCGGTGAAATTCGCCGAGGTGGTGGTGGTCCTGCTCGATGCGGCGATTCCCTTCGAGCAGCAGGATCTGCGCATCGCCGACCTGGCCGAGCGCGAGGGGCGCGCCGTCGTCATCGCGGTGAACAAGTGGGACGTGGAAGAGGACCGGCAGGAAAAGCTGCGCGATCTCAAGGAGATGTTCGAGCGTCTTCTGCCGCAGCTGCGCGGCGCGCCGCTGGTCACGGTTTCGGCGCTGACCGGGCGCGGGCTGGACCGCCTGCACGCGGCGATCCTGCGCGCGCACGAGGTCTGGAACCGCCGCGTGCCGACCGCGCAGCTGAACCGCTGGCTGTCGGGGATGCTGGAACAGCACCCGCCGCCGGCCCCGCAGGGGCGGCGTATCCGGCTGCGCTACATGACGCAGGCCAAGACGCGGCCGCCGGGTTTCGTGGTGATGTGCAGCCATCCCGAACAGTTGCCGGATAGCTATTCCCGCTATCTTGTCAATGGCTTGCGGGCCGACTTTGACATGCCGGGAACGCCGGTGCGGCTGCATTTCCGCAGCCAGGCCGACAAGAACCCCTACAAGGACCGCAAGACCAAGGCCGCGCCGTCCAAGCTGCGCAAGCACAAGGAAGGGCGGCGCGAGTGACGATGAACGACATGCTGCGCGAGTTGGTGACGTTGTTCGTGGTCATCGACCCCATCGGGTCGATTCCGGTGTTCCTTTATGCCGCCGCCAAGGTGCCGGTGCATCTGCACCGCGCCTATGCGCTGCGCGCCGTTCTGATCGCCTTCGCCGTGCTGATGGCGTTCCTTGTCGGCGGACAGTTCGTGCTCGAGGCGCTGGGGCTGCGGCTGGGCACCTTCCGCATCGCGGGCGGCATCGTGCTGTTCCTTTTCGCGCTGTCGATGATCTTCGGCGAGAGCAAGCCCCAGCGCGAGATCGACGACGCCGGCAAGGAGCATCTGTCCAACGCCGTCTTCCCGCTGGCGATCCCCTCGATCGCCTCGCCGGGCGCGATGCTGGCCGTGGTGATCCTGACCGACAACCACCGCCAGTCGATCCCGGAACAGGCGGTGACGGCGGGCCTGCTGACGGGCGTCTTGCTGCTGACTTTCGTCTGCCTGCTGCTGGCAAGCCGCATCCAGCGGGTGATCGGCACGACGGGCGCAAGCATCGTCAGCCGGGTGATGGGGCTGATCCTGGCCACCGTCGCCGTGGATTCCGTCCTGGCGGGGCTCGACATGATGGGCGTGCTGGCGCTCGATCCGATGGCGCAATAGGGCAATTGCCGCCGCTGTCATCGGGAAGTCATTGAAAAACGGTTGAATACGTTACAAATTGCCGGTGGGAGGCTGCCGGATTTGGGGGCCGGGTCGGGACATGAACCTTCGCGAGCATACGCGCCTTTACGTCGAAAAGGACAATCGGCTGGCCTCGCTCAGCTATTTCGGGACATTTGCGGTGTATTTCGCCTCGCTCTGGGCGGGGATTTCCTTCGTGCATCTC
This sequence comes from Pseudooceanicola sp., assembly GCA_020441135.1. GTDB lineage: Bacteria > Pseudomonadota > Alphaproteobacteria > Rhodobacterales > Rhodobacteraceae > Seohaeicola_A. Next base: position 2,181 of record JAGRMS010000179.1, on the reverse strand, counting down.
TGGTGGGTGCTGGCGCCCGCGGTGATCGTCCACGCCTTTGCGGCGGTGCGGCTTTACGTCCTGCAACATGACACCGGGCACCATTCGCTGTTCGCCACGCGGGCGCAGAACGAACTGGCCGGGCATGGGCTGTCGCCCTTCACCTTTGCCCCTTTCGAGGTGATGAAGCAGAACCACAACCTGCATCACGGCAACCTCGGCAACCTCGACCACCGCGAGACGGGCGAGATCCATACCATGACGCTGCGCGAATGGGAGGCGGCGGGCCGGTGGGACCGGCTGGCCTATAGGCTGTACCGCAATCCCTTCGTGCTGATCCCGGCGGGGTCGCTGTTCACCTATTTCATCCGCTATCGCTGGCCGAAGAACACCACGCGCTTTGGCGTCGTGGGGGTGCTGCTGCACAACCTGGCGATCCTGGTGTTCCTTGGCACGCTTTACCTGCTGGCGGGCTGGACCGGCATCTGGGTCTGGCTGGGGGCGAGTTTCCTTGGCGGCATGATCGGGGTGTTCCTCGTCTACCTTCAGCACAACTTCGAGGACACCTACTGGGACCGTCGCCCCGACCTCGACCCGCAGATGGCGGCGATCGAGGGGTCGTCCTGCCTCGATTTCGGCTGGTTCTTCGACTTCTGCGTCGCCAACATCACGCTGCACGACATCCACCACTTCAACGCCCGCATCCCGAGCTATCGCCTGCGCCGCTGCCACTACGCGCTGCCGCCCGAGATGGCGCCGCGGCGGATCGGCTTTGTCGAGGCGGTGCGGGCGCTGAACCTGAAGCTCTGGGATGAAGAGCGCCAGCGGCTGGTGCCGTTTCCGAAACACGATCGCCTGACCTGGGGAGAGACGGCATGACGGATGTAGCGAAGGTCACGGGGATCGGGCCGACCCTGGCGGCGGCGCTGGCCTCGGCCGGGTTTGCCACGGCCGAGTCGCTGGCGGCGGCAGGGCCCGAGCGGATCGCGGTGGTGCCGGGGATCGGACGCCAGCGCGCGGCGCGGCTGATCGCGGCGGCCAAGGCGCTGATCGGGCAGGGCGAGGCCCCTGCGACCCCGCCGCGCCCGCTGCCCTCGCGGGATGCGCCGGTGCGCAAGGTCAAGGCGGCGAGGCCCGTGGTGGTCGCAGAGGCCGAGCCGGCGGTGCCGGACGCCCCGGCGCAGACGCTGTCCAAACCCGCGCGCAAGGCGGCTAGGGTGGCGAAGCGGGCGCAGAAGGTCGCCGAGGCGGCGATGGCCGTGGCGCAGCGGCTGGCCGAGCGGGCTACGCGCAAGGCGGAAAAGGCAGCGGCGCTGGCCGCGGGGCCAGCGCCGGCAAAGAAGCGCAAGAAGAAGAAGTGACCTAGGCCAGCACGCCCTCGGCCGTCAGCCGGGTCTTGCCGCCGAGGTAGGGCGCCAGCGCGGCGGGCAGGTCGACCGAGCCGTCTTCCTGCTGGCCGTTCTCCAGGACCGCGATCAGGCAGCGTCCGACCGCCAGGCCAGAGCCGTTCAGCGTGTGGACGAACTCGGGCTTGCCGCCGGCGGGGCGGAAGCGGGCGTTCATGCGGCGGGCCTGGAAGTCGCCGGTGGTCGAGACGGAAGAAATCTCGCGGTAGGTGTTCTGCCCCGGCAGCCAGGCCTCGATGTCGAAGGTCCGGCGCGCGCCGAAACCCATGTCGCCGGTGCAGAGCACGACGGTGCGATAGGGGATCTTTAGCGCCTCGAGGATGCCCTCGGCGCATTTCAGCATCCGCTGCTGTTCCGCGTCCGATTGGTCGGGGTGGGTGATCGACACCATCTCGACCTTTTCGAACTGATGCTGGCGCAGCATCCCCGCGGTGTCCTTGCCCGCGCTGCCCGCCTCGGAGCGGAAGCAGAGCGTGTGGGCGGTCATGCGGATCGGCAGGGCGGATTCGTCGAGGATCTCGCCCGCCGCCACGTTGGTGAGCGACACCTCGGAGGTCGGGATCAGCCACCAGCCGTTGGTGGTGCGATAGCTGTCTTCCTCGAACTTCGGCAGCTGGTTGGTGCCGAACATCGCCTCGTCGCGGACCAGCACCGGAGAATTGACCTCGGTCAGGCCGTTCTTCTCGGTGTGGGTGTCCAGCATGAACTGGGCCAGCGCCCGGTGGATGCGGGCGACGGCGCCTTTCAGCAGGACGAAGCGGGCGCCGGAGAGCTTGGCGGCGGTCTCGAAATCCAT